>DASTMV010000135.1:0-53332 GCA_035713885.1 Candidatus Udaeobacter sp.
ATAAGGAATGCGCTTCGACGACAAAGGTGCCGCCGGGGGCCAACGCAGTTTGCAGACCTTGCGCAAAATCACGCAGCGCCGGGATATGCGGGAAGGTGTTCGTTGCGGTAATGACTTTGGCGTGACCATACCTTGCGACGATTTCCTTCGCACTTTTCGAGCTAAAGAATCCGACGTAACGATCGATTCCCTTTTCTTCAGTGAAGTTAACGAGGTTTTTCGCTGGATCGACGCCGAGCACTTTTACGCTGTGGCGCTGAAATCCTGAAAGCAATGTGCCATCATTACAACCGACATCGATAACCAGATCGCTGTGTCCAAGTCGGCAACGTTCTGTTACTACATCGCTGAGGTCATGCAGGTGCGTCTTCAAGACATCGGAAGCAGACGATATATAAAGATAATCTTCAAACATTGCCGCCGGTGGCACACCATCGAGTAGTTGGACGTGTTTGCAGTTCGCACAAAGTCCGACCCGCAGCGGAAAGGTAGGTTCGGGCTTCGAAAGTTGCTCCTTTTTCAAAAACTTGTTAGCTAGCGGTGTTTCACCGAGGTCGAGAAACAATTCGACCGACTTGGAATCGCAAACAATACATGGGGCTGAGTGCGGTTGTTGGTTTGTTTTCGGAGCTGCCTTTGTCTCGTTAGTTGCAATCATTTTGTTGTTTTCCAATCCTCAAGTTTGAACAACGGCCAGTTCGCGTCCTTGTCGGTGATGTTAGTTACCGGAACCGGCCAGTTGATTTTGAAATAGGGATCGTTGTAACGCAGGCCGCGCTCGCAGGCTGGCGTGTAAAACTCGCCAACCATGTAATGCACTTCGGTATTATCCTGCAATGTTTGGTAACCGATCGCAAACATGCCGGGCACGTAGAGCGCGCGTCGATTCTCTGCTGTCAGTTCCAGTTCGATGTGTTGAAGGTAGGTGGGCGATTCTGGCCTGAAATCGATCACTGCGTAGAAGATCGCGCCTGCGGTGCACCGAATGTACTTTGTTTCCAACGCTGGAGCGATTTGGAAATGCATTCCGCGCAATGTGCCTTTCTTGAAGTTGAATGACATGTTGGACTGACGCCCGATCGGATTCAGGCCATGCTCTTCAAATTCGCGCGCGCAAAAAGTGCGGGCAAAAAAGCCGCGATGATCTTCGCGCTTTTCAACATCAACCAGAAAAGCGCCTTTGAATTTCGTCTCGTGAAAGATCATACCTTAGGCCGGAAGGAGAATGCGCGAACCGTGGACTTCTGGACCGACCGGCACTTCACGTAGCTGGAATAATGCCTGCCGCACCGCTGCAAGCCGGCTCGGTCGCACGATAAACATCAGGAAACCTCCACGACCTGCGCCACAAATCTTTCCACCTTCCGCCCCGGCTTTCATTGCCAAGTCGTAATAGGCATCGATGGCATCTGTCGAAATATCGGCGGCCAACTGCCGTTTCAGCTGCCACGATTCATTAAGCACACGACCAAACGCGACCGGATCAAAGCGCCCTTTGCAGGCCAGTTGATGCAATTCCTGGGCATGATCGCGCATGCGATCAAGGTTCTTGAGTTTATCAGGAATATTTTGCTTCTGTGAATGCAGGACCGAGCTGGCATCGCGTTGCATGCCTGTCCAGAAAAGTAAAATGTGATCGAACATCTCATTCAAGAAAGTATGATCGACCTGCACCGGCTCGACCGTGACGGCGCCACTAGGCTTGAAGCAAAGATAGTTAAGTCCGCCAAAAGCAGCGGCATATTGATCCTGTTTTCCGATCGGTTGCTTCAATACGTTTAGCTCGATGTGACAAGCTTCTTCCGCTAACTGACTGGGTGACACACGTTCGCCTTTGTAGATGTGAAGCGCGTTGAGCAAGCCAACCGCGAACGCACTTGAACCACCAAGGCCGGTCGAGGCCGGAACGTCGCCGACAGTTGTAATATAGATGGGTGGCTCGATCTCAAGTAAGCGCAGACATTCGCGTGCGATGTTATTCTCGATTTCATCGATAACGTTAACCTGCTCTGTTTTTGAATAGTTGATTCGTATCGGTTCGTAGAACAACTCACTATGTCGCTTAACGGAAATGTAAATGTACATGTCCACGGCCGTGCTAAGGACCGCGCCGAAATCGCGCGAGTAATATTCCGGCAAATCCGTTCCGCCCCCGGCGAGGCTGATCCGCATCGGCGTGCGTGTAACAACGAGGCGGGGATTGCCGTTGTGGTAAGCGTTACTGGTCATGTTCCAGAGATAACCATTAACCTGGGCTCAGGCTCGCCAACGCAGTGACTCGTCGAGTCGACCTGAATCCAAAAGATAACGCAACCATTTCAATCGAGTAAACTTCTTGTCGACGAAGTCTTCGTGTCGAAGGCCAACGGCCTTATATGCGTTGTAAAGCTCCTTCGCGCCTTCGACCGGCTGCCATTTGAATTCGAAGTTGGGAAAGGTGCGCGCGAACTTGGTGAAGTCAGCTTTGTAGGTGCGTTGATCAGCTCCCGAGCGGGCGTCAACTTCCAAGCGCGAGCCCGGGACGGATTGCACTGCGATCTCGGCCAGCTCGATGATGCGATGATTCAACGCTTCGGCGCCGTTGTTGAAAGCCTGGTTATGGATAGCCTCGGTAGGCGCTTCGAGCACATTCAAAAATGAACGAGCAACATCCTGCACATGCACGACTGGGCGCCATGGTTTGCCGTCGCTATAGACGACAACTTTCCCGGAAGTCACCGCTTGAGCGATGAGATCGTTGAAAACGGTATCGAAACGCATACGTGGCGAAACGCCGTAGACGGTTCCGTTGCGCAAGTAGACGGGTGAGAAACTATCGGAAGCCAATTCGCGCAGGCCATTTTCCGCTTTTACCTTTGATCGGGCGTATTCCGTTTTGGGATCGAGCGGTGATTCTTCCGTCACCACTTCTGCCGCAGCCGATCCATACATGATGCAGGAAGATGAAAACAAAAAACGCCTCACGCCGGCCGCCTTGCCGAGTTCAGCAAGTTTCAGCGATGCTTTGAAATTGATATCTTCGGTCCAGCTGTCGTTCAAATTGCCGATTGGATCGTTACTTAAGGCGGCGAGATGAATGACTGCATCGAAGCCGGAAAGATCAGAGGCGTTCAGGTCGCGAATATCTTTTTTCACTTCGGCAATGTTCGCGCCATTCGTGGTCAGCGTGCATTCGCCGAAATATTTGGTGTCCATGCCGACCACGTCGTAACCCGCCTTCACGAGATGTGGTCCCATGACGGAACCGATGTAGCCATTGTGACCGGTAAGAAGGACTCGTTTATTCTTGCTCATTTGGAATTGATGTCGGCGTTCTGTTTTGAAAGCAGGGATTGTACTAACGAGAGGAGCGGCCGGTTTTCCGTCACCAAAAGAGAAGGGCACCCCGCGGCATCGGCGGCCTGTGCGTCGCGCTCATCATCTCCAATAAACCATGTCCGGCTCAGGTCGAGATTGAAATCGCGTTGCGCCTGAAAAAGCATCCCCGGCTTAGGCTTGCGGCATTCGCATCCATTATCCCAATGGTGCGGACAATAATAAATCGCGTCGACTGCGCCACCGGCATTCGTCGCTTCGCGCACCATTTCGCGATGAATCTCCAGCAATGCGGCTTCGGTCATTTCGCCGCGAGCAATTCCCGCCTGGTTTGAGATAATCACGATCCGGTAACCGGCCTTCTTCAATTGAACCAGCGCCTCCTTCGCGCCGGGTAACCATTCGAATTCCGACCATGTCCGAACGTAACATGCGCGCGGCGGTTTGCGATTCAGCACACCGTCGCGATCGAGAATAATGGTGGGACGCCGAGCCAAAAACATTTCAGTCATAGGCAGGCGACTCACACTGCCGACACTATAGTAGCGATGATCGGTAACGTATGCGGCAAGTTGTCTTCGCGCGGCCAGGACCGGGTAAACGATTTCTTCCAGCGGCACGTTTTCGTCTTTCGGCAGAAGATCCAGCACCGATTTGTTAAAAATGGCATAACTGATCTCCACGCCTTGTACATCGGGCGTGGTTCCTTTCTTATCGAAGGCAGTAATGAAGCCTTTGTCGTCGACGCGGATGCTATTTTTTGTCCAGCCATCCTTGTTGCTATAAACCGTTAGCATCGCCGGCGCGCCTGCTTCCAGGAAACGTTTCCACATGGGTTTGATCTGCATCGGCCAGTAGTTATCGCAATACAAGAGAAGGAAACAGTCTTGCAGGAGTGGCTCAGCAAGTTTTAAGCGGCGACCAGTGTTGTTTTCGACAGGTGTGACCGAGTAACTGATCTTCAATCCCCATTTACTTCCGTCCTTAAAATAATCCTTAACTATCTCCGGGAGGTAACCTAACAACATCAATACTTCCTCGAAACCTTGTTCCTTGAGCATCATCACGATGTCTTCCAGAAAGGGCCGGCCGTGAATCTCGATCATCGCTTTCGGCCGAATGTCGCTTAACGGACGCAGGCGTGTGCCCTGGCCGCCGGCGAGGATGACTGCCTGACGCGGAGGCGGTGGCATGGAGCGGGAGATGTCGGTCACGAAACGAAATTGCCTTCGATTATCGGGTTGCGCAAAAGATCAGAGCTTTAACTCCGACCTGCGCATATTCTGCTCTTCGTCCCGGGCCCATTCCTTGATTCCCATGAAACGATCAATACAGAGATGAAGCAATACTTGATGAATGGATTCGGCAATGCCGTATGTCTTGGCGGGAACGTAGAAGTTTAGATCACCGAGCTTCCGCGATTTGTTGTCAGGCCGCAATCCGGACAACGTGACCACTGATAATCCGAGTTCGCGCGCCGTCTCGATCGCACGCAGAATGTTAGGTGAATTTCCCGAGCTACTGATGGTGACCAATTGATCGCCCGCCTTCCCGTACCATCGCAAAGGCGTGGCGAAAACTTCATCGTAGCCGATGTCATTTCCTAGTGCGGTGAGGATCGCCGAGTCGCTGAACGACATAGTCTTCACGCCGGCGTTCTTGCTCCAATCAAGAGCCATGTGATTGGACAAAGTCGAACTCGCGCCGTTGCCGCACATGAACTGCGTTCGACCGGATTGACGCACATCATCTGTTCGCTGGCACCATTCCGCGAAAGCCTTTTCTGGCTCGATCGACATTCCTTTGTTGTCGGTAACCTTTAACCCTGCGAGTGCAGTGCCAAACGCCGAGACATAGCTCTCGTAATAACTATTCATTCCCTGATTAATGGTGACCTTTTACGAATTGAATTGGATGCAGCTTACATCCAAAACAGCGGCGCGAGAATACAATATGTAATGCACCCCTGAATATGCCCAATCTGCCAGCCCAGACGCGACGTCCACCACGCGCGCCTTGATTTGTTCCAAAGACTCAAAAGTGTTCGCGGCCGCAACAGCGAAATCCATGCGTTGATTCTGGCTTTCCACGGTTCGTTAACGTGCGCCATCGGTTCGTATTTCTTATAAAAGGCGACGTTACCTTTTCCATATGCCCTCGCCTGACGGTAGATGCTGCCGAAATCGTGCCGAAGGCGATAATGGACGAGGGCGTCGTGCGCAAAATGCAGCTTAGTCCCGGCGAGCTGCAAGCGGAAGGCATAATCGACATCTTCCCAGGCAAACGTTAGCGATTCGTCAAAGCCTCCAATACTGCGATGGAGGGAACGCTTGATCCCGAGATTGTTTGCCGGCGCATGCGCCAGATAAGGCGGATACTTATGGATGTGCGGTTCGCGAATCTGATATTCCGAGTACTCCGCCTGCCACGGCTCATTCAATTTCTTGCGGTCGATTGGGCCCGTAACGAAGTCATATTTTTCGAGCGCGGTCCCCATCGCACGAACCCATGTCTCGCAGACCACGTCATCCTGATCAGTAAACGCCAGCGCCTCCGTGATAGCAGCTTCTGCTCCGGCATTACGAGCGTGTGATCGACCGGACCGGTCGGAAGAATCAACAATACGCAAGTCGGGCACCTTACCGGTGTAATGCCTAACGACATCGAGCGTGTCGTCACTCGAACCATTGTCCGATATGATTACCTCAAAAGGTCCTGCATCAATCTGGTGGGCGAGGGCTTCTAGCTGCTCAGCCAGTTTGGTCCCCCCGTTATAGGTCGGAATTACGACACTCAGGCGCATCGAAGTTTTCCCGTAGAAATGTCTTACTGACAAAATATTACTATGCGAAAACATGCTCGTGCAAATTATTTTTTTGTTCGAATTCGCTTTTTTCGACGCGTTTATGCCAGCGTGGCCGTTTTCGAGGCCACAGCGGGGATTTGCCGGCAAATCTCCCCCGCAATTTCCAAGGAAGCGGTCGCAGCCGGCGAGGGCGCGTTGCAGACATGGAGAGCGTTCCGATCCCGCAGCAACAAGAAATCGTCCACCAGTTTTCCTGCCGGCGTTAAAGCCTGCGCGCGCACGCCGGCAGCGCACGGGACGAGATCATCGGATTGCACTTCGGGAATGAGTTGTTGAAGACTGTGGACGAAAGCGCTCTTAACCATTGAGCGATATATTTCTTTCATCCCTTCCCCGAGATTCTGCCAGGCAAGTTTCTGGAACCCGCTGTAGCTGATCGTTTCAACAAAATCGCGTAAATCGAAATCGGTTTTCTTGTAACCTTCGCGCTTGAAGGCGAGGACGGCATTCGGGCCAGCGTGGACTGAACCATCGATCATTCGTGTGAAGTGAACGCCGAGGAATGGGAAGTTTGGATTCGGCACCGGATAGATCAGCGTCTTAACCAGATGCCGCTTTTCTGGAATGAGCTCGTAGTATTCGCCCCGGAAGGGAACGATCTTGGCGCTTGGATTCGAGCCGGCCAGTCGCGCCACACGATCGCTGAATAAACCCGTGCAATTGACGAGGAACGTTGCTTCGTATTCGCCATTGGTCGTTTCGACCACATGTTTGTCGCTCACGTTTCGTATATTTCGCACCTGCGTTCCGAATTTCGCTTCACCTCCACGTTCGTGAAATAGCTCAAGATATTTTTCAGCTACCTCGCGATAACTTGTGATACCGGTAGTGGGCACGCGGATGCCAGCGAGACATCGAACGTGCGGCTCAACCTCCTTTACCTCCTCGAAAGAGAGTTTGGTCACAGCCAAACCATTTTCCTGCCCGCGTTGGAAGAGCCGTTCCAGTGCGGGTAACTCTTTTTCCTGCGTTGCGACAATGACTTTTCCGCAAACTTCGTGGCGAATCCCGTATTCGCGACAAAACTTAACCATGGAAGTTGCACCCGCTTTGGCGAACCTGGCCTTATAACTGCCGGGCTTGTAGTAGATGCCGGAGTGGATCACACCGCTATTCCGACCAGTCTGGTGTGCAGAGTGATTCTGCTCTTTTTCCAACAGAACAATGCTGGCCCCAGGATGCAGTCGACTCAGCGTGGCGGCGGTCGCTAATCCTACGATGCCGCCGCCAGCGATGGCATAGTCATAAGTCATGCGTGTTGGGTAGCCTAACGATTTTTTACCGACGCTTTTGTGCGGCTAGCTGACGTCCGTATCCGTCGTTTATCTGCAGCAAACCTTCGGGTGAACCGATATCAAGGTAGCGTTTACCGCGAAAGATCATGCTCTGAATGACGAGTCCTTCTGAAATCGCAGCTTGAATGACGTGGCCAACGGAGAGTTCTGGTGGCAAGTCCGAGCCGGGTTGCTGTGCGGACGTCCTCGGCACAGCAAGATATTCGTGAATGAATTCGGTAAACTTCGGTGTCCAAACAGCGAAGATCCAACCCCACGTCAGGTTAGTCTCGTTAGGTTTGATAACCAGTTCGCGGACTCGACCGGTGCGGTCGATCGCGATCATATCCGACACCTGAATTTTGTGCGGCTTATATAATGACAAGGCGAGATCCGCTCCCGTACTTGTAAGTCGCTGCAAGGTTTTGGCGTAAGCATTTTCCGGTTCGATGAGAATGTCGGGGAAGCCGAGTGCAACCCGGGCGCGCCGCACAAACGGATACGCTTCGTCGAGTGTGTAAGGCGGACCGAATGTTCTTTCGGTAATGAGATAACCGAGCTGCATCCCAACCGGCGTGCCGCTACCATAGTACTGTGGAATGTCCCATTTGCCTTTGCGCAGGATAAAGAAGACCTTGGAAACGCCTCCGCGGCGCATGTTATCGAGGATGTAATGTGAAACGACCTTGGGGCGAACTGAACCATCCGAACTACGGGCGAGTCCGACCGGGAGGACTTCCTTGCTGCAGGGCAGGGGGGTAATCCTCGTGGCATGGCCGGCGCACGGAATTAGTCCAATTACTTCATCTGTTCGCATAACAAGCCTGGTCTTCTGCAATGAAGACTTATGACTCAGTCATCCATCTGGGGGAAGCTTCAGGGTGAAATTCGCTTTCATTCACTACATAAGCGCGGGCGAATATCGGTCCGGATTTGTGAGCGAATTGGGCATGGCGATCAGCATGCCGAAGGCCCAGAAGATCAAGTAACTCCTTGCCGGCCATTTCCGAATTGAGCTCGATGCGCGAAAAATTCCTACGGTTCTCGCGCAGCAATTCGATTCGTACGTAGGTGCGTTTGTCGCCCTCGGCGAAGTAGGCTGAAGGATAGGGCAGGTAAGTCCTGGCGCGGAGAAGGTCAATGAAGGCGCCGGCTTTGTAGGTGCGATTAAGGTCGATATGGCTGATCTCACCGATCTCCGATTTACGATGTGTTGTAGCCTTGGAACGATCCTGCGCTGTGCGTGAATTTCTTCCTTCACGAATAGCCGGCCAGTTTTCCTTGAACAGCTCAATCAGGTCACGTGTGATTTTTTCATGCAAAGAACCGCCGGTATCGGTCGGTTCAATTGCAGTCTCCCGTTGTGCAATAATGTCGCCGCTGTCGACACCATTATCGATGTAATGAACGGTCGCGCCTGCGGGCGTGTGATCGATGATCGGCCAGACATTGGTGTGCCATCCACCGTTGTAGGGAAGCATGGCGGCGTGAAGGTTAATGCAACCGCGCGGGAAAATAGCGAGCATCTCAGGTTTCAATAAATAAGCGAACGAGGCCGAGATACCCATCTCCGGTTGGAGCTTGGCGATCCGATCCACCACCTCAGGCTTGCGCACCTCGTATCCGATCCAGATTCTGTCGGGCGGCATATCTAACGCCGCCCGTATCTCCCTACCGAATCGTTGGTCTTCCGGTTTGTTTAGGACAAGACCAACGATCTCTTCATTATGGCCGCGCAGCCACTGGGCGACCTGCCAGCCATTCCAGTTATTCAGGAAAAGGAGAACCCGCATCCTGCTCGTTGCTATAGTTATTACCCGTTAGGCTACTTTGTCGCTAACTCTGGAATAGCGTTAGACGACTTGCGTCTTTCGCCACTCGCCTGACGAGAGATAACCGTGCGCTCGACACTCGGGTGAGGCTCGATGCCTCTGATCGCTTTAAGGTAACGCGTTTGGAGCGCGCGAATGATCGGAGCGTCCTTGGGAAGGGCAAAGCCATCGATCGATTTCACGGGAATAACTTCGCCGATCGTGCCGCAAAGCGCGAATTCATCGGCCACGAGTAACTCAGTGCGATCGATCGGACGTCTTTCGAAAGGAATGTTCATATCGTGGGCGAGCGCTTCGATAATATCAATCGTGACGCTTTCCAAAGCGCCTTCCGTCGCCGGCGTTGTGCTAAGCTTGCCATCGCGGACCATCAGGATCGCCGCGCCGGTCGCTTCGGCCACGCGACCCTGCTCATTCAGAAGAACCATGTCCTGACAACCGCGAGCGCGGCCTTCGATGCGCGCAAGACGCGCCGGTTGATAGTTAGTGCCCGTCTTGATGCGCGGTGGAAGTGAAAGATCGGACCCGCGACGCCAGATACTTACGCCAATATCGATCGGCTCCGGGAGCTTCTGGTCATGCTGGTAGGCCGTAACCACAAGATCAGTCTCAGTCCCTTCGCCCCAATGCCCCTGGAGGGCAAACAAAGTTGTGCGAAACCACATGTCGCGATCCGGCTGGAGCAGCGCCTCGGCTAACTCCACGATTGCATTCTTGAAATAGTCGAAGCTGAAATCGAACGGGAGATAGAGAATGCGAGCCGAGCGACTCAGCCGATCATAGTGCTGCCGAAGTTGAATGACGGCGAATGGTCCGCCATCGGGTTGCCAGTAGCCTTTCAACCCCTCGTAGACGTTCAATCCACGAATGGCAGCCTCGCAGCCTACGTGAATGGTTGCATCCTTCCACAGCCGGAGTTCACCGCCCATATGGACATACTTTGGTTCCTGTAGTTTGATCATAATTTAGTTTCCCTTCGAAGGCTCCAGGTCTTTGCGATACTTCACGACTCGCGCCGGTGCTCCTACCGCAACCGCACCGTCTGGAATATCATGAGCAACTACCGAACCCGCGCCGACGACAGCGCCGCGTCCGATCCGCACCCCCGACAACACCGTTACCCCAACGCCCAGCCATGCATCTTCTTCCACTACAATCGGGCCTTTCGAAGTCAACCCCTGATCGGAGATCGGCTTGTCCGGACTGATCCCATGATCGTAGGAATAAAAAGCGCAATAGGGTGCGATTTCAGCGCGCTCTCGAATAATGATCGGGTTCAACGCGGAAAAGAAGACGCAGCCGTTTTCAATTCCGACGTGGGGTCCGATGATAATCGAGCCGCCTTCTATCACTTCGAGGCTGCAATCGCGGTTGATTGTTACGCGATCGAGTAGCTCGACGAATCCGTCCCCCTTCCAGCACGCAATGATAGCGCGCTCACCGATAAAAACGTTCGCGCCGAGTCTCAAGTCGACGTCGATGATTTCGGCCTCCGGATGGATATAACCTTTTGTCGTCCTGTACGCGAGACTGTATCGGTACCGATTTCCATGCATCCCCACGCTGGCAAGACGCGATGCGATACGACCCCCAAAAGTGTAACCGCCGCGTTGTAACCAGAATGTTCGCCATCGGCCGACGAGTTTTCCCTTCAGAGAACCTAACGACTTCTTCAAAAGATTTCAGCGAACGCGACCAATCCTTCTCAGCGACGTTTAACTTCGCTCACTCAGGACCTCTTCGGCTTTAATTGATGCGGAGCCATTGGAGTTATTTGATGTGGAGAGTGTTCGAGTCGTCCAGCGAAGCATCGGTCGCATGAGGCCTGGCATGGCGTAAAGGTAGTCCCCGCGCGCCGTGTCCCTGGCGGTTAAGTCATCCAACACACGAAAGCCCACAGCATCGTCGACGATGGCGTGGCCGACTGGCGGATTCAAACTCATCAGCACTGCCTGGACAGACATCAGGCCTTCTGCCAGGAGGTTGCCGGGTATCCATCCCGTACTGACATACCGGCCGGGTGGCCGGCCCCGTTCTCTCCAAGTCGGATCCACGTCCACTCCCACGAACAGGTGTGCCCCTTCCTGGTTGCGCACTGAGAAATGGGGCAGGAAGACATGGTCTGGAAGGAGGACCTCATATTCCAGTTCGATACCCACCGGCTCACGGATATCAATCGTCTCGACCACTTCGCCTCTTTCTGAACGAACACGAACCGCGCAAAAGCGGACTACCTGATCTCCCGGAGCTGCCGCGGTGTCCGGCCACTCACGGGCAGCTGTTGTTGTAATGCCAGCGCGCATGTAAGCGTTAGCTACTTCGGTCGAGGGTCCGTCAAGCTTGATGCGGCCTTCGTTGAGGAGAACGCAGCGCGAACACAGGCGGGTGATCGCCTGCATGTTATGCGAGACAAAAAGGACGGTGCGACCGGCGTGTCCCACAGCATCCATTTTATCCAGGCACTTTTTCTGAAACTCCGCGTCACCTACAGCCAACACCTCATCGACGATCAGTATTTCCGGCTCAAGGTGAGCCGCCACGGCGAACGCGAGTCGGACGTACATCCCGCTGCTGTAACGTTTGACCGGCGTATCAAGAAACTTCTCTACACCGGAGAAAGCTACGATCTCGTCGAACTTGCGAATAATTTCCGCGCGGGTCATGCCGAGGATGGCGCCGTTCAGGAAGATGTTCTCTCGCCCGGTCAGCTCGGCGTGAAACCCGGTTCCGACTTCCAGAAGACTTGATACTCGGCCGCGCATTCGTACGCGACCTTTGGTCGGGTCAGTAATTCGACTGAGAATTTTGAGTAAGGTAGATTTGCCTGCGCCATTGCGGCCGATAATTCCTACCACCTCGCCTTGCTTGATTTCCAAGTTGATATCACGGAGCGCCCAAAACTCCTCTAATGTCTCCCGCTTCCTTTGCCTCGCCATCTTAAGGAAGCGAAGCGGAGCTCGAACCGCCTCCTCCACCACATGACGCAGCCCATCGTCCTTCGACGACTGATGCCCGATGATATAACACTTTCCTAAATCTTCGACGGCGATAGCGCTGTGAGAGGACATGGAGCTTTAGTAAAATTCAGGCGATGAGGCGGCACACGGGCCAACGCCGCCCATCCCGGCGCGACCTGTGTCTATTGATGCTCGGCTTCTTGTGACAAATGTCATGCGGAAAGTAATGCGGCTCAACGGTAGAAGCATTTCCGATTCCCGCCGCACCCACGGCTGCTCAGCGTCAACCCGCTATACGAAGAACCAACCGATCCCGCTGATGGCACATAGCTGGAGCTATTCAAGCTTTAGAGCGCTGCCAATACACTCCAGTATGATCGATCACTTGAATTGGATCCGAGATGTTGTGGGCGTTGCGGTAGTCAGTCACCGCATCGCGTGCTGCAGGAACCTCGCCGTAATCATCAACTATTAAATACCCGCCTACGGAAAGTTTGGGATAGAGATTGGTCAGCCCATCCATGGTGGACTCATACATGTCGCCATCAAGCCGCACAACCGATAGGGACTCTATCGGTGCAACCGGCAGCGTCTCGCTGAAAAATCCTTTCAAGAATTTAACCTGATCGTCGAGCAACCCGTAGTTTTCGAAGTGGGATTTCACCTCATCAATCGATACTGCGAGTTGGCCTTGGGCCCCGACGTCCATTGGATATTTCTCGGGATTGCCACGTGGAAAGCCTTCGAAAGAGTCTGCGACCCAGACGCAGCGGTCCCTGACATCGTACGCTTTCAAGATCGCCCGCATGAAAATCACTGCCCCACCTCGCCAGACCCCGGTCTCGATGACGTCGCCTGCAACTCCGTTATTTAGTACATCCTCAATACAAAATTGCAGGTTATCGAGACGTTTGAGACCGATCATCGTATGAGCCACGGGCGGAAGTTCGAGACCTATCTGCCGGGCCTCGAAGTCAAATGGAGCTGGCTTTCGCTTATGCATTAATTGGAGCCCGCGTGCGGCACATATCTTGGTAACGAGCCTGTTCACGAAACTGTCGGCTTCAATCGGAACGAATCTGGGTTCTCGGTAGAGCCCATTGGTCAGGGAACGCTTCATCAACTCCAAATACAAAGATTTCGCGTCAGTCATATTTGCAATAGCGCTGGTGTGGGAAGGGGACCGCGCTCATCGGATCGACAAGTGCGACTGTCAACATCCTCTTGGTTGGCTGTGTAAGCAGACATCGGTAATGGGCGGTTATCCTATCCTAAAGTATTTTTTTTCGCATTATGATTCCTTTACCAAATACAAAACAGCATCTCCTCGGAAGGGAGCAGTGAAAGTTAATTTGCGGCCGCCTTTGACGGAATCGCCGAGTTGAATCTCACCGTTGAAGGGATTGAGCCATTCCACTCGGAATTGGTCCGGATGGGAAGAAAGATCAACCGTCACCGTCGTATCAAACAAACGCCGGATGTTTCGGATCGGAATGGCTAGCCGACGAACGAAGCGGAGCGATTCCAGGCGCGCTATTCCCAAGGGCACGTAGACGAGATATTCTTCCCCGGGATTCGCCAGACAAAATCCGCTGGAGCTCAATTCGCCATGCGGAGTCGCCGCCGCGAGATTCATTCGTTTCGCATACGCCAGCGTCATTCCCATCGCTTGGCGAACCGATTCCCATCGTCCCATTTCCACCGGATCCATGAAGATGGGGTTCAAGCCATCCGTGAAACTTTTCCAGACCCATGCGCGACCGCGCCGCAAGTAAGGAAGATGATCCGAATCCAGGATTATTACTTTGCGCCCATCGCCAACGGATGGCGTCTCTGGATCTCGATTGCTGGGCGATATCCAATCCGCGGGGCTGTCAAATAACGCTTCGTTGGTTCCCCCCGGATGACAGAAAGTCATGCCAACCGGATGTTGTTTTGGCAGAGTCGCCTCGCACTCCTTGATGAATTTGATCATGTGATACTGCCACTCCGTCGATAAGATATTGCTCTCGTTGCTGATTTCCCAAAGAACGTTATCAAGATCGTTCAGCGTCGTTACCGTCTTGCGAACGTAAGCTTCCTGCACCGCTGTGACCTTTGCCACCTGCAAGGTGTGAGCTTCGGTGCCTTCGTCATCCTTATTCGGATCGCCATCTACTCCATTGATATTGTTATCGCGATTGAATGGATGTCCCCGCCACACCTTTGTCATAGGTGGCATCCCTTTAGTTTCAACGCTCCAGCCATTGAAAAGCATGACTGAGACATAGATGCCGCTGTCACCCGCCTGTTTAACTCTGGAATAGAGTCGATCGAAGTATTCCTGGTTCAACTGAGTCAGATTAAACTTCGGCTTTCCATCAAGCGCTTCGCCCGGCCCGGTCCGCGCAAAGGGTAGGGGCTCGATAGTCTGTTTCCTTACAAGCCACGGCACCCACGCCGCCTCTTCGCATGTCCATAACCGTGTAAAGTTGTGATTATACCTTATGAGAAAACGCAGGTGCTCCGAAAAATCGAACTTGGGATAGGTGACATTCCCCGGATCGATCAGCCTGCCCGCGTCATTGTTCAGAAATAACGGGTCGGCGTCCTGTAGGTTATTCCAGTTATGCGATCCGGTTAGGTAAACGGTATGACCGCTGGCATCCACAAAGTAACGGCTGTTTACCGGACTCACTCGCAAAGGCCCGGAAGCCGGCAAGCGCTTAACTGCTGCCTGGGATTCAACTAATCGGTTCTCAATTCCTTCCGTCTGCTCGGAATGGAATAACCAAATACCTCCGGCGACTGCCAGAGAAAGCAGCAGCGTGAATACGAGCCCTCTTTTCATCGCACCATCCTCTTGCGTACGACGATAGAGCCCGTCTCCGGCCAATGCACGAACAAGGAAAGAATGGGCGAAGTAGTTTTCAACTGCTCCTTACGAAAGCTTAACCAGGTTACCGCCCCTTATCAGGATGAAAGAATACCCTGGCATAAACGTAAGCTACCGTTTCATCAACAACCTCGCGGACGCCGTCGCTCGATTGCCACCATCGTTTCGGATCATAGTCCGGATTTTGAATGGCGATAACGCCAACTTTCACCTTGTCCCCAAAGGCTTTTTGAAAGAGAAACCAGGTGCGACGCGAATGCGTGCTTTCGGTTACAATATTGAAAGCATCCACCCGCATTTGGTGTGCACGAAACCAGTCGCGTAAGGCAATTGCCGAATAGTAGGTCCTGTCTCGGCCAATGACATGAGAAGGAACCATCTGAACTGAGGTTTGGGGCACGCCAGCCGCACGTAATTGACCAGCTCCGACACTGGCTGACGTATCGGGGTCCCACGTGTAACCGCCGTTGCCGGCACTTGGTCCTCCCGTCGAAAAAACACGCTGATACTTTCCACTGCTAAATTCCTTCGCGGCCGCTTGAATAACGTAGTCATGGACCCAGCCTTCCACGACGAGAACGTTGCATTCCACTTTAAAAGTGGGAGCTAAAAAAGAGTGGATCTCGATAACAAAGGTTACCGCCGCCAAGATCAGCAGTAGGAGAAGACCTATCCAACCTTGCCACGTCAAACCCCAGCGTTCTTTTCTTAATAGAACTCCCCAGCGCCGTCTTGGCGCCCTTTTCGGCAACTGGTCCGGTTGCTGGTCCACGGCTAGCTGCATGAATCGTCGATCAAAGGCTGTCCGATCTGCAAAAGTCCCTCAGCCGAATTGAATGTTTAGTCTTCTATGGGTTGATCTGCGCTTGCCGGGGGTTATGAAAGCCGAACTGACTGAAATCAGCGTTTGTTGACGAGCTGACCCTCAGTGTGCCCGATCGTCGAACTTGATGTCTCATGTGACTGTGTGCCGGCGTGCGCCATCGTTTCTTCACGAAGGACGTCCAAATACTGATGACCGAAACGTTGATCGGGCTCGAGGTAGTTTCCCTCGGCCCATTCATTCCACGATTTAACGAAAACGATCCTATCTTCAGCATCGCGGGCCTCGACGAGTTTTAGTGCCTCACGCAGATGTTGCCGAAACAACTCCGGGGTAGAATTGCGCAAAATATAGCCTCGCTTACCGGACCGCGGCGAGTTGTCCCAACCTGGTACAACGCAAGGATACCAATCGGGATTCTGTCTAGCTCCATCTAGAAAGAATAGCATGGCATCTTCATAATCATAGATACGGCGAGTATCGGCGCCGAGCTTTTCCATAACCTTTCGCATCGTGTAGTGAGCAATCCGTGTAAGAGTGGGTATAGTTTTGGTCGACACTTGGTTCGGGTTGGGTCGGCGTAGATTTTCCCATCTTCTTTTCATCAATCCTCGAATGTTCATCGATGACACCTTCAGAGCTGCTGCGGACAGGACACCTGAAAACCCGTTCTTTTTATAATCCTCCGCAGGACTCCGCGGCGTGGTATGAGCTACAAAATAAATGCCATCAAGTCCATTTCTGGAAGCCAGTGTCTGCCACTGCTCTATAAAGGCGCCGCACTCGGGAACCTCCGACGGTCGATAAATGACAAACAACGGTTTGTTATATACCCTGATGTAGCGTGCATCCTGAAAGGCTTCCAACAGTGCATAGAAGTGTTTCTCGTGGTCCTGAGGCCCGGGATAGGTCTGCTCCAGTAAGATGCGATTAGGAGCGCCATGCCAGATACCCGACCAGCTTTCGTTCGCCCAACCTAAACAAAAAGGAAAATCCGGTTGGCCGGTCTTCAAGACTTCGTTAAAAGGACGCTCGAGCAGGCGCCTTCCCGCAAACCAGTAATGCCAGTAACAGAAACCTTCAATCCCTGCATTGTGAGCGAGTCTTGCCTGTGCCGCGCGAACTTCTGGAATCCGCAAATCGTAATAGCCCAGGTCCGCGGGTAAACGTGGTTGATAATGCTGCCTGAATAGCGGCTTCGCTTTCGCAACATTTGTCCATTCGGTAAATCCTGTGCCCCACCACAAATCGTTTTCTGGGATGGGATGAAACTGCGGAAGGTAAAATGCGATCAGGCGGACCTTCCGGTTCATCAGGTCATGTTGTAATTGTGGAGCGTGCAATCGGCCCTCGAATAAGTAATCGCAAAACTGAATATTACCGCCCAGCTGACTTCATACGACTCATCCACCGAGTCGTGGCGGGTAAAGCAAGCTTAAGTTGCAATTTTGAGTATTCATATTTGAAGGAAGCCATTTTCGGAAACTGCCGTCGTAGTTCTCGGGCGGTATCAAAATCGCCTACGCTCGCTCGAGTTTGCGCTTCTGAAAGCGCTTCGTACGCCAGGTAGCGCTCCAAGAGCGGTTCATACGCAGGTGGACAGTTTTCCCGCAGTCCTTTCGGATCGGTCAGGAGCGGCACCATCGGTCGCATTTGGCGCAATTCGTGCCAATTCGCTGCTTCGCTATGAACATAATGCAAACACAATTCTGCATCTTCCGAATGATACCATATCAACGGCTTAGGCTCGAGATAGACGCGATGGTTTAACAAGATTCTTAGCAGCAGATATGTATCTTCTCCAAGAAGGGACCGATTCTCATAATAACCTCCCAGCTGTCGGAATTCAGTCCTTCGAATCAGGCCGTATACGTGCACCGACGAACAAATCTCTCGTAATACAATCGGGTTAAGATCAGCGGGCATTCTCCACTCTCCTCTTGTTAGATTGCTCTCGCTAAACCCAGAGGAAATATGACGCTTCGGTCCCTCGATGTAACTGCATAAGGACATGACGCAATCCGGATTTTCTTTAAGATTTGACAAATTTGTAGAAAGAAACTCCGGCAGAAGCTCGTCATCGGCATCCAGGAAGGCGACGAATTCGGAAACGCTTTCCCACGCACCGCGATTGCGCGCAGCGCCAGGTCCCGCGTTTGCTTGTTGGATAACTCGCAGCCGTGGATCTGTACACTTGGATACTACATTCATGCTGCCATCAGTTGACCCGTCATCGACCACGATCACCTCGAAATCCTGGAAGGTTTGCGCAAATACTGATTCCAGTGCGCGCGCAATAAATCCCTCTTTGTTGTAGAGCGGAACAACTACACTGATAGCAGGGCCATTCATCGGCTCGGCGCGAGCGCTTTATCCTCAGCATCGGAACAAGCCACCAGTTTGTCGCGCACAGGTCCTAAACGACGGCTCTCAGACAATAACCGGGCTCGCGAAAATGCATCGATCTTACGAGCAACGCGGCGCCAGAGCGAGTTTCCACCCGTATGCCAGGAACCGTCCATCATATGGATTCCATAATCGCCGAATTGGTGCCAGTTGGAACGATCGCAGACGTTATTGGGAAAGAGGACGTTCACATTTGTAGCTAGCGTCGTCTGCTCGGCGAAGGTGCGCGAAACCAGACCAGGCCCCGTCGTGTTGAAGACATGATAGTCGGTGCGAAGCAGCGAATGGACTCCCCGCATCATTGGGTCGAGCCACTCATGATCCGTTTGCGCGCGTATGCAATTTTGAATCACCGCGCCGAGGAAGGCGTTTCCCGGCGCTGCACCGAATGCAAAATTTCCCACTTCCCAATCCATGTTGTACCGCCGCCGCAGGAATCGGTTGAGCGTTAGTTCCTCAAACGGAAATACGCAGTCATACTCGAGTAGGTCGGTCAACGGGCGTGATAGCAAAACATCGAGATCGAAATAAAAGCCTCCTAAACGGAAAACAGCGAGGTAGCGGAAAAAATCAACCCTCTGGATCGGCTCGGTGAACGCATCAAAAGTCGCCCGATATTGTGAAAATTCGTCATCAATAAAGTGCTTGATGTCAGCATCGGTAAAGAACAGGTATTCCCAATCAGGATGCAATAGCTTGAGGTTAGTTGCCGCCGCTTTTGCCAGTGGTTGCAGCTCACGCGTCTTGCTCGTCTGGATTATTCGTCCGGGGATGCTCATTCCAGGTAGGTTGATCGTGGAGTTCTATGCATAGAAGACGCAAAACCAAAAACTTGTTCCTGGCAGTATAACGCTCCCTAATTACACGGGATAGTTATCATTTCGGTATCTGGCGTAAATGACGCGCGTGACTTACTCGATACTTTAGTTGTTTTAACATCGGATAGACGCGCATTTTTTTTAGGAAGTAGGTGATCTTGTCTTTCTTCGAGTCCCCCGGCGGATTGATTGGCCATTGCAGCAGTTCTGGCCACATTTGCCGAATCATCTCTCTAAAGAGTCTGTTGTTTGCATATGTGGTGTACTTGTCGTTCACACCGAGAAATGTTTCGTAAAGAAAATGGCTGTCGTATGGATCGAATTCTTCAATGGCGATATCCGATTCCGAGTTTCCCACCGTCCCCCAATTGCCCATCGTTTGCTCCCAGTAAAGTAAAGTCATCATATTGACCCCGCACTTACTGGCCGTCGCCGACATTTCGGGAAGCAGGTCAGCACAAGTCTTAATTGCGTAATCCGAATCCTTATACCCCATTGCATAAGCCATTCTGTAGCCAGACAGCACCGGCGGTTGTTTTCCGTAACGAGTTCTCCCAATTTCTCCGATACCGAGGATATTAAGCTTATCACCGTGTCTTCTGTAATAGGTAAAGATCGTGGGCAATATTCTTTCTGAGGCGAAGAATGTATTTCTTAAGAACACCTCTCTGAATTCCGGGTCCACTTCATTGAGTATCTCATGGACGTGAAAAGGCAGACCTAACGAAGCGAATATGGCTCTCGGAATGCGAATATCGGGACTCTGATCGTTCAAATCTCGCTCCTTATTGATAAAGAAATAGATCTTGTCGGCTAAATCTTTTGAAGCTGCCAGCATGGTCCTACTGTCAGTGCCCGCGGTTATCGCCATCATAAGTGGGTAGCGAACCGCCGCTGCCTTAAGGGCGCCCTGAAGAAATGCACAGCTTTGCTGGACAGCTGCCTCGAACTTTAGAGGTCTGATAGTTTGTGTCGGCCAATATCGTCGTGCCTGGAGTTTAGTGATATCGAGGTAATGGTTAGGCAGTAAATGCCGTACATTCTCGTAATACGTCCTGTCGCCTACCCACTTGGCGTTCTTGAACTGATTCTTATAAAACTTTTGAATTTCAGGGTCGTTTGTTTCCGTTATTTCAGGATGTCCAAGCGCCGCAAGAAGATTGGATGATGATCCGCAAATCAGTTGACTATTAGCCGTGCAGTAATATACCTCTCGCAGGGCAAGCGCGTCCTGTACTACGATGCTATGCTCTGAACTGTGGAATATGAATGCATAGCGGCCTGTATGCGGTTTGAGTCGCAGGAAAAACTCTTCCGGCGTCTGTGAATGCGAGGCGATGTCCGCAAGAATGTCTGAATTTCCCTTCGTGGTCTCGGTTACGTCGAACAGATAACCGAGTAGGACCACCGTTTTCTTGGAATCGGAGAAAACATTTATCTCAAGATCGGGATGTCCGTACAAGTGATACGGTCCTACGGGATGGTATTGCCAGTTAGAAAGCTGGCGTAGCGGCTTTCTCGCTAGCGCAAACTGCCGACGCCAAAGTAACTGTTGGTTCATCATAGCCGGGTGTTGGTAGCTCTCCAACTCAGCGATAGGACCGATATTGTGCTCTGTCACGCATGAACTCTGCGCGCGTGGGGATACGGTGCTTGTCTCTTCAGAAAGCTCACAGCATCATAGGTCCCCAAAGCTCGTGCCTTGAACACATAAACAGGCGTCGGTGTCCCGGTAAGGTCTCGATGGAGCAGGTAGGAGTTTGTTTCAGTGGGCGTATTGAATCCAGCAACGGTAGTAACGGCCGCTTTGTACCCAGCTTCCTTGAGGAGATCGATTAGATTTATCTTGGGGTTATTCCACCCTCCGAAAGGATATGCGAAATAGTTAACATTCTTTCCGATGATCGACTGCAGTTTCTCCTTATCACTTACGATTTCTCGCAAAATATCGGACTGAGAGGACACTTCCTCCATGTTTACGTGCGTGAAAGTATGGCCGCCTATGGTGAAGCCGTCCTCTGCCAATCGCCGCACGTCGGCTCCAGTCAACGCTCCTGTGCTCTCGAGGTTGGTTTTGAGGTTTGAACGGAGAAAGTTCTCGGCGTCCGCTTTGGAGAGATCGAGGAAACCCGAAGAGATGAAAAATGTCGCCGGAATCTGAAGCTCACCCAAGACTGGTGCGGCTGTCGTGACCCAGCTCTTATATCCATCATCGAACGTCACGATTACGTTCACTTTCTCCGAAGACAAATTGCCGGAAAAATAATCGTCAAGGCTAACGACGTTGGTGTGTTCCTTGAGGCAGCACAACTTTGCGCGAAAATTTGCTTCCGTACCCTCGGAAATGTCGTGAAATGTTACGCATCGCGTGACTGGTTTGTGCTGAAGGCAGAAGAGAAAATTTCGAACTTTGGTATATCCGAGATAGTAAAGAAGCACAACGGCAAGATCCTGCCTGCGAAATATCATAATGCCTGCCTGAAAAACGCTGACGTTTTGAGATCGATGTCGTGTATAACGATAAGCTGGCCGATACCCAGCATCATCGGCATGGCTACTCGACTCATTATTTTTGAGTAGCCTGCTCCACTAAGCTCATGACATTCTTGTAAGAATCAAGAGCTACCGTAATCCAAAGGCTTATCGCGCGGCCAATGTCTAAGGACCTTCGTTCCAATCGTCGACTATGTGGCGATCGAGATGAACGGCCAAATGTCAGTCGCGCAGACTAATTGCCCACAACATGAGGATCTGACGGGGCTCCGGGTTGCTTTACAAGCGTAATCGTCTTGATTCGTGTGTCGGGCTCCCTGCCGCGAATTACAAGCTGATGGTCACCGGCGTTGAACACCCAGAAGCGAGGTGTGGAATACCCGCTCCAGCTAACCGTTCTTGATTCAAAGCCGCTTGTCACGGGAATCTGCCAAACCATGGTCGAAATTGGGTCGCCGTCAGTATCGATGAAGAATGAGTTGCTGCCTGCGTCGGGGCAACTCACCATCGCCAACATGGTATAATTGCCCGGCTCGGTAATGGTAAAGGTGTAGGTTGCCTTGCCACCCTGGCTCGGGTCGTTCGTCTGCACGCTTTGTGAGATGCTATCATCGGTATTAACTACAAATGGCGAATCGATCTCGCCTTGTGTAGAATTGAAAGAAGTGCCTAAAGGTGTACCGGCGGGTGTTGCGGTGGGCGTCGGACTCGGAGTAGGAGTAGGTGTCGCCGATCCATCCGGTGTGGCCGTGGGGGTCGGACTTTCATCAGGCGTCGGTGTAGGAGTCGGCGAATCGTCGGGCGTAGCTGTCGGAGTAGGAGTCGGCGTCGGTGTCGGGCCTGCGCCAGAAATTAGTGGATGCGGGTAAGGCGGTAAAGCGATCGCAGGAGATGGTGCGCTTGTCCACACGTGAGCATTCGGATTAGCCGTGTGGTTTGCGGCAATTACTACCGTGCCTCCGCCATTTCCAATTCCTATTCCTCCGTTCACAGGAGTCCCTCCGTTCACGCTATTGGTGTTGTTCCAGATATACGAGTTATGGATATGGTCTTCGTATTGTTGCTGTCCGGCGGGCCAATGCACGTTGTAATATGTGTTTTCATCCCACACGTCCACCCGCGCAGACCCGCTTCCCCCTAGCTCAGTCATCACACGATTGTTATAGACGATCGCCTGCCCTCCTCTGAATTGGAGAAAGCTCATCCCCGCGCCGTTCTTTACCCTGATGTCATTCTCATAAAGTAGTGTCACGATTGCGCTGTATTGACCGCCTACCGGCGCCGGTTGATCTCCGTGACAGTCAATTCCTCCATAAGAATCAGCCGCTGCATAAGGGCCGTGAGCTTCTCGATACGTGATATCGCAATAGCGAATGACCCAGCTGTTCGCTTCAACTTCGTCTGTGACACCACTGTCTCCGGTCAGTTCTACCGTTTCGTCCTCGTGGATCATCATATTGGTCGATCCGTAATCTGCATTCCCGGGATAGTTGCGGAAGTGATCCCAGGCGTATTGCTGCACACTTGCAATGCCAGAATGCCGCCAAACTTGGCCACAGTTGTAGTACAAGTTGTGATCCGTCAGTCCGTTCGAGTTTTCAGTCCACACTGCACAGTAGAGATCGTCGAAGCGGCAGTGATCGACTCTGGATTTGTTATTATAACCGTTACAAACTACGCCTACGCCCGCCTTGTTATTGAGGCCGTTTTGAATCACAGTGGTTTTCATCCCGATGCCGGTGATTCTGCGCACACCGGGGCTGCTGTTAATCAATTTGAATATGGGGGTGGATTCGGATGCGCTGCCCCTTGTTGTCGTATTACCATTGTAGATAATGGTAGAGGTTGCACCGGCTCCCTGGATGGTGATGCCTTTACTTATGACGAGAGTAGAACTCCAAGTTGCCGTCCCTGCAGGAACCACAACCGTATCTCCGTCGGCCGCTGCCGTGACTGCCGCACTAACGTCTGCAAAGGAGGGGCTGGCCGCATTGCGGGTAGCCGCACGGCTAGCAACAGTGCTCAAGAACAAGCCAACCAAAATTACGCCAACCGTTTTGATCATCTTTGGGCTCTAAAACTCGAGCAGTTGGTGAGCCAAATCGACTATAATTAACATAATTACTGGAAACACTTACGGATCGCTATATATCGAATCAAATGACGTGTGCTGACCCCTCATCTGCAGTCCAATAGGTTCGGTAATCTTCTTGCGGTGTCAAAATGCGAGACGGTTCAATGCTTCGCAATCTCGAGAGAACTGGCGTTCACCAATAAGTGATCTCTCACATCTGAGGACAGTCTTCGAGAGCCAACTTGTCTATTAGCAATCGCCACGACCGCTCTCCATATACGACGGACAACGTCGTCTGTGGAGATGTTCGCAGCTTCCATCAGCTTTCAACAATTCCTAATCAAGTTCGTGATCCCAGTTTGACTGCGAGATCTTCCCAGGTGTTTACGCAGCTACTTTTGAAGTGGCGCCATTCAAGCGAACAACTTACTGGGGAACCTTTCGTTTGAAAGATCTCTGCAGCCAGTTTCGATGAGACTCCGAAAATTAACCCTTTTGGAAACTGAAAGCGCTTCGCTGCCAAATTAATTTCCCGATAATACTTCACTGTGTGGCCTGGCTATGACCGATACATTACCTCCGGAGGGCGTACGGATTCCAGAGACTCGAGAGCTTGACTTTCACTTTCATTTCTCCACGAGCTTATTGCTGTGGCCGACATCGCAGACAAGAAAACAACAAGCGCCATCAACTGCCTTGTAAGGCTGTCAAAAGAGGATTCGGTTATATTGTGAACTGCCGCCATTATCAGGTAGCAGAGGATGAGACTGCCCCAATCATAGTCCCAGGCCAGCAATATCGCCGCTTTTCGAGCACTGGATGCGAGGAACATTACAGTAAGAAATAGGCCAACGAATCCAAGTTGGAGAATCACTTCCAGATAGCCACTGTGAGCCTCAGCGAGCCCGGTTGCGGCTGCTATCACCTTAGGAGTCCAAAGTACACCGTATCCGGAACCAAGGACCGGCCGCTGTTCTACGAATGGAAGCAGCCCCGCCCAGATATCTGTTCGCCCAGTTAGAGACGAGTCACGTCCGAGCATGGACGTAAAGCCCGTCACCGTTGATCCACCAACAAACGGTGTGGCGACCCCAATCCCAATGATACACACGACGATAATCGCCCATGTATTGGGACCCAGGTTCATCCGGTGTTTTCCCATCCACAAAAGGACGAGATAAACAATAACACCAATGGCAAGAGAAGCGGTAGCGGTCGCGGAAGCTGCCCACTCGGATGGTCCTCTGAACAGCCATATTGTCATGGCTACAACTATGAGCTCGGCAAAAGTTTGATGTTTCACCGCTGCTCTATCCCGCTTCTTCCATCTTCTAATGAATGTCCATAACAAAAAGAAGCCCGCGATTAGGCACAACCGACCAAGCCCGTTCTTTTGCAACGTTACCCCAACCCACATGAGGCCACCCTTCTGAGCGTACTGGACTCCCAGCCACGGATAATATTTTATAAGCAACACCGAATACGGAATGAGAACATAGACGGTTCGTCTGAGCATAGTCTGCATCGCTTCCCGCGGGTCCCGTTCGGTCACGATTAAGAAGGCCATGACGACCGCATCTAACTCTCGGATCCATCGCTTAAGAGAGATGAAAGTATCATCGGCCCATATGCTGCTGACTAACATGTAGCTGAGGAGAAGAAGCAACCAGGCGTTTTCGCTTCGCATCCTGGCCCAATCGAGCTGCCGCTGGAAAAGAATGACTATACCAACAACAAGCAGCAGGCTTAAGAAAAGCGGATCGAGTATTCCACCGCTTTCACGGCTTCCGCCGGTGACCCCAAGCCATTGGTCGAGCGATTTTCCTGAGATAAGAAGCATCCAGGCAGTGGGAATCCACACCGTCCATGACACATGCTTCGACTGCTTGCGATCCAGTTTTAACAGGAAAAAAACAAAGCAAGTGAATAATAGCGCGGCAAGTTGTCGTGGCATGCTTCTCTAATTATTGGACCGCGGTGAGCATACTTCGGCGTCAAGTGACAAGAAAAAAGCACGCAATGTCATTTGCGGATTGGTTAGGCGAGCGCGGATTGACAGGTTTGGAGCAGTCTGTCCTCGATGTTAACAAAAGTGGATACTGGAATCTTCTTTTTTTCCAGATAGGACAGAAACAATGTAACCGTTTCAAAATCCACCAGATCCTTCGTATGTCCGATGGCTATCATCGGTTTAAATAGCTCAGGGCTTGCCCGGTCTTCTCGAATAATTATCTCTACTATCTTTGTCAGTTCATCGAGTGTCATACGACAAAAATCAAATTTCAGCGGGTGCCGGAAACGTAGGAGATCAAGGAAGCGATACAATCTTTGACGTAGAGCTTGAGGACGCGAGGCAGCCTTTTGTTGCAAACCGACTCGTTTGGTTGTGAACATCTGGTAGAACGGAACCATTCTTGTGTAGATTGGAATCTCGAGCATGAAACCAGACGGGTCGGGAATTGTTACATCGTCTCCGAACGTCCAATAGTAGCCGTTATTATTTGCCCGGCGATAGTCAAGCCCATGCTTGTGTTGTCGGCCGCCTTTAAAGACAGACGAATCGATCTTTATACCATATTGGGCCAGAATCCGGGCGATCTTGTTTGTCGGTTGGAATAGCCAGTTGCCCGCGCGAAAGGAGAGGGGAACAAAACTTGGGGCATGAAGAATATCGCGCAAATAGCTGATCGATTCGTCAACAATTTCAGCGATTCGGGACTCTGGTAGGGTGCATAGGTTATACTCAGCGTAATCGAGCTCCCATTTTCCGGTAACGTATCGGGCGTTGCACCATTGCGGGTGTAAGTGCAACGCGATCTCAAACCCGTCCTGATGAAAATCTCTCAGCTGCTGCTTAACTTCATCGATCGCAGGATCTGTTTTGAGCGTATCGATTCGTTTTAGCTCGGCTACCTCGACGAAGACAACAAACTTTGCGCCAGCCCTATCGAATATAGTCTTCAGCTGCGAGGCCGGCTCCAGGACAAGTTCTCGTAACGAGCCTTCTCCATTTCCGTAGATCTCGTAATCAATTGTGAAGATACATTCGATCATAATGACGAAGGGCACCAATCGAAATCAGACTAACAAATAGAAAATAGGTATGGGCGATGAGAGGATTCGAACCTTCGACCTCCTCCATGTAATGGAGGCGCTCTACCAACTGAGCTAATCGCCCGAAATCAAATTACTGGATTCTTATCGTTAGATATTCCTAAATTCCGGCCGATACGTTGGCTCCCTTCTGACAATAATCAACAGCGGCGGCGGACTTCGACTTCAGATTTCCTGAGGATATTTCAGCCCAACCCTCGTTGATACACAAAGCTATCTTCTCAATCTCACTTTTTTTGAGAGTCTCATAGCTCGGGATAACTAGCACACAGTTAGAAAGCAGTTCCGTGGCCGGGCAATCTCCATCGTATCCATAATGAAGTCGTCCGATTTCTGTGGCGTCTTGCACTGGCTTCGAAGAGTCGATCTGTTTCCTGTGAAGATAATCCGCCATAAAGTCGCGAGCTTCTCGAGAGGGAAAAGTGATCGGATATTGATAGCGATTATAAAAGGTACGTGGTGCTTCCTGGCACAACATGCCTGGTTCGAGATCAAGGGCTGCCGCAAGGTAATTGGCATTGGCTCGCCGACGGTGAATTGCTGTATCCAATTGATCGAGGCGAGCCACCGTAAGCGCCAGGTCTGTTCGATAAATCTGACCCTCTATGACCGGTGATTTCGCCGAGAACTCGGCCTTTCTGTTATACGCTTCCCAAAGAGCATAACCGGCGAGCCCATAGAGCGGTTTAGTGCGTAATGCTGAACGTAGGAATGTTTTTGCAACATGAAGACCCTCCTCCCTCCGACTCGGCGTTGGTAAACTGGAAATCAGCGCCATTGCGCGGCCACAAATCGAGGGGTGTATTGAAAAGAAAGCTCCTCCTTCTCCAACTGAAAGATACTTGCCAGAGCGAAAACTCACAACGGCAGCGTCACCAAACAAACCGGTCAGTTGTCCGTCAAATTTGCTCCCCAATGATAGCGCGCAATCTTCGATGATCGGCTTGCCGGGAATTGCTTCCCGCAGAGCCGCCATGTCGCAGACATTGCCGAACATGTGAACGGCGATCACTGCATCTACCTCTGAAGCTTTTCGCTTCAGGTCGCTTGCAGACATACAAAAAGTATCAACGTCGACATCGACGAAGCGTGGCCTACAGCCGGCAGCCAGGATTGCCTTAAACACGACTGCACAACAATAAAGAGGTACGCCGATGCGCGAGCCAGGCGGCAAATCAAGTGCCTTGATAGCTGTAACCAGGGCGGACCGGGCCGATCTGGCTGGAATACAGTTCCCAAGACCGGGAATTGAGAGCACGGCCGGTGATTCTCTTCGGCCCAAGGCAGTGACAACGCCACGTCCTAAGTCGCGAAGCCCGTAGTTCCAGAGCTCAGTCGGGATGAGACCTAACATAACGATCGTACCTTTGTGTTATTAGATTCCGACCACTGTTCGCCATATTTGAATCCAGTCGTTAGTCTGTATCCTTTCGAAACATGCAGCCTGATCAAATACGTGGCGTTCCTTTGCATTATAATAGAGAATGAAAATCTCGCGGGGCATTTGATAAAACGATTGGCAAATCCTTGCGGCCACTTGTTTCATGAGAGTTGCATCAAATGGATTACAGAAGTAGCAGACAAGATTATCGTCTGGTAACGAGTAATCGAGCACATCTGTGCAGACCGATTCCATCTTCGTGCATCGGCAACGGTCTTTAGGAAAGCAGTCGATGTTATTCTGCGCAATCCTGTGCAGTTCCATGGAGAATTCCAATCCAACGATGCGTTTAAATGAGAATTCGGAGGCCAGTAGAATAACTCGTCCCTTTCCGGAGCCGAAGTCAATGAAAACGAACTTCTCGTAATCAATAGGTAGACGACTGACCGCCTTTCGGAAATCCAATGGATCGGTTGCTCCATAGGAAACAGCATGGATCTGGTTCGGCTGGTTGAGGGTCAATTGTGTCGGATGAATCTGGCCAGTTGTTTCTACGCCAAAGCTTCTATCGAAGTCTTCGGCGCGCTGTCGGGCTTCGGCTAGCTCTGCACGGACCGACGGTCGCAATTGGTTCACTACGCCAATCGCCTGGTCTGCTGCCACGCGAAACGAGCCCCAGACCCCATGCCTTTGAATTGCCCTCTGGAGTTTTGATGGAAAGCTCACTCAAGCATTGGGACAAGCTTCAAAAAGATTGTTTTCCGAATCGCCGTAGTCCTTCATTTTGTGACGCTCCTTATCCACGATATCTCCACCCCGAAGCAGGCGAATCCCGTAGGAATAAGCGAGCGACCGCAAGGGGCGAAGCGCGTACTTCCAGATATAACCCTTGACCAAATTCGCACCGAGACGCCGTTTAAACAAATTGATCGCCTCGTTCTTTGAACCCTTCGCAGGATTAATTCTTGCGCCAACAAAATCAAAGCGCTGAACACCGAGCTCCTTAAACATACGAAATGCTTCCCAGTAGATCAACTTATTCGCGCCCTGGTGTTGAGGAACGGCGTTCCCGGCATAGACTGCATACGCGCAGTAATCGCTGAACGCATAAATAACGCAGCTTTGCATAACCCCTTTGTAGTGGGCGGTAATGAGTTTGCCTCGTTCGCCGAGACCTTCCATAAAGCGTTTCAGCGAGTCGAAGCTCATAAATGGAAGATTCGATCTGGTAAATGTCTCTTTTATCAAGGCATAGGCTGTTTCGAAATGATCGAGACCGCTTCCAATGCACACGCCGTCCCGGCGTGCGGTGCCGATATTTTGACGTGTAATCCGGCCGATATTCTTCCAGAGGACGTCTTCAGATTGTTGTAGGTCGACTAAGTAGCTTCCGTAGGGCGCCGCATCTGCTCCGTCAGGATAAGTGCGAAAGATAGTATTGGTCGTAGCGGGTATAACGATATCTCCACCTATGGATCGCAAGTAGGCCATGCAACTGTTCAAGAAAGATCTCTCCTCTTGAAGAGAAAGATTGCCGTTTAGAGAAATTGTCTCAACGCGGAAGCGAACTAATCGAAAGGGGCCTTTGCGAACAAGGGTATAGGGAAGCACACAACGCAACTTGCCTGCGGCATCGATTCCACCCATCCATCCATAGTCATCACTGACAGCCTTTAGGAATGTGCCTGAGGCAAAGACCGGCAAGGCCGGGTGCCAGTCTAGCTGGATCGATGTCGCTTTCAAAAAGTCACCATGTTCGGTCACAGGTTCGCCTGTCTCAGAGGTGCTCTTAGGATATATGCAGCGCCCGTCGAAAATAATCTTTCAGCCATCGGCTCTGCTCATCTCGGCGGAACCTCACGAAATCCGCGGAAACAGGTTTTTTCGCGCGCGCTACGATCGCCCATAAATATCCTGCCATAAGTAGAAGCCCTCCCAGAAATACTGGTTTGCGACTCATTTGATAGCAGCTCCGAAGCGACTGCCAAAGCGGATGGACCCCCATACGATAATCGCCGTACCCGCTCTTGAATGTGGCGCGCACAAAGCCTTCCTTAGCCGAACCCATTTGCCGATGATGCACACAGAATTTCTCGGGAAAAGTTTCCGTTTTCCAGCCTTTCATTCTCGCGGTGACGACCGCAACGAGGTCAATTGCGCCTTCTTTGATCGGACAATATCCTCCGATGGATTCAAAGCATTCTCGACGGAATAGCTGGCAAGCTCCTGAAACATGTTCTTTCCTGGAAAAGCGATAATCATACTGGACTGTTCCTTCCCGGAAAGGCGCCCCCGCAACGCCCAAACGCGGTTCCTCTTCAAACTTCCTTAGTAGAAAAGCAAAATAGTCAGGATCGTCGAAGGAGATGTCGCCATCCAGGCTCCCGATCACGTCAAAGTTAAGGTCGCGAATCGTTTCGTAGCCAGCTTTGAAAGCCTCTACCTTACCCGCAAAATGTCGCTCTTTGCGTGGTGGTCGAATGACAGCTTCTATCCAGCCATACTGCGCGCAATATCTTTTCAAGATTCTCTCTGTATCATCGGTCGAGCCGTCGCTTACAATAACCCACCTAACGGGCAAGATGGTTTGCGCTAGCACCGACCTAATCGTTTGTTCGATAAAAGCCGCTTCATTACGTGCCGGCGTAACCAGGGCCAGCCGCAGTTTCGGCAATGCTCTGCCGTCAGGTTTTTTTAAGTGCACGGCTTCTGACTGAGCCAACATCTAGCTAAAAATCACGATGATGGTGAAGTCAGGGTGTTTCCACGGCTACCGAATACGGAAAAGCAGTGGCTTGCGAAAAACGTTCCACACCGCCGTATACCTGATCGAAAATGGCGTCCATAATTCGCGCTGTCGTCATGATCTGCTTATACGGAAGTGGTGGCGGACCGTTACAAGCAATCGATGCATAGAACGATTCGATCAAGCACTTCATGCCTGATTTCATTTGGAAATCATTGGTTAAGAATTTGCGAATATTGCCCGCAAGATTGGAGAGCTGTTGCGCGGCAAGGCTGATCGGAGGGATAAACTTCTCGGCGTAGCTCGTGTAGGTATCTCCGCGAAGTTTAATCAGTGTCTCCCGATCCTGATCCAAAATCAGACCATTTTTCGGGCCATAAAGTCGGAGCAAATTCAACGATGGCCGCATTTGCGACGAAAAAGTAAAATAAGCTGTAGTTCCTTTCGAATCGGCGATTGTTACTCTTAGCTCATCGATGATCTCATTCTCACCAATGCTTTTTAACAAGCCACTTACCGCGCCATGCGCTGAAATGTGAAGCGAGTCATCATGAAGAAACTCGGCAATTCTGGCGATGCCATGGCTGATGATATTGTGCAATAGCTTGCCGGGTAACCTGCGTATCCAGTGACTCTTGTCCGCCAGAAGTGACTTTGCGTAGCGTGGATCAGAGAGGTCGTAACAGTAATAGCTCTCGATGTGCACTGGGTCGCCCCCGAGGTAACCCTCTCGAACGAGCTGCCGCATCCGTCGCGCGACATGACTAAATTGCAGATCGTGTCCCGCGGTAAGTTTCAGAGATAGTCGGTCCGCAGTAGCAATCAACTTCTCGGTTTCGGTCGCGTTCAATGCGATAGGCTTCTCGATGTATACGTGACAACCGGCGTCTAAACATTGTGTGCCGAGCGCAAAATGGCTCTGAGGGGGTGTTGTGATGTGGACGACGTCCGGTCGGCAAGTTTTTAGCAACTGAGTAACTTCAGTGAAGGTGTGTGGGATTTCGAATCGCTCACTGAGCTGCCTCACCATAAGGGGCTCGAGATCGCAGGCGGCGACGACTTCGCACCCTGGAACTCGCCGAATCTGCTGCAGGTGGTCGTCCGCGATCTTGCCGCACCCAATAATTGCGATCTTAAGCATGGCTCGCTTTCGCCCGGCAGCTCACGAAATATTGTTTCAAACCGTCTGCTGTCGACACCTTTGGGGCCCATCCCAGGACATTCTTGATCTTTTGGTTCGAATAGCGCGTGCGCTTCCAAACGCTAGCCCAGACCCGGCGATTATAGACCGGCGGCAATTGTCCACCAGACCAGGTCGAATATTTTTCCCATAGGAAGCAAAACAGGTAGCTTGCAAAATGTGGAACGTAGAATGAACGAAAATCAGCTACCTCCTTCTTATACATGTGAAGAAACTGCGTACTGGAAGGAAGATCGTCGTCGACCACGTTAAACGCTTCGCCCTCGATTCCGCTTTTAACTCCAGAAAGAACGATAGCTTCGGCACAATTGTCCACGAACGTTAGGGGGATTTGGTTGGAGCCGCCGAAATGCAGAAAAATGCCAAAGGTATCTATTCCTATGCGGCCATGGATTCTTCGTTTTCCCGGGCCATAGACTACACCAGGGCGAACAAGAACATAAGGAATGCCATGTTTCTTTCCATAGTCGCTCACAAGTTCGTCTTGCTTACTCTTAGCAAAGCAGTAGGGATCGCCACGCAGTGCCGGCGACGATTCGATCGGGCAGTTTTCATCCAACAGGTTGGGGCGAGGGTGGTCCCGATTGGTATAAACGACAAACGAGCTAACGCTGACAAAGCGCCGCAGACAGCCATGATGCAAAACTGCATCCAAAAGGTTCCGAGTAGTTACGACCGAGTTGGCAAAGGCTTCGGCAAAAGCCTTCGTTCCTGTGCCCGCCGCGAGATGATAGATAACCGAAACCTCTCGCGTCGCCCTTTTGCAATCTTCCCGAGAAAGGAGATTTCCCCGTACTATTTCGACTGCCGACTCGCCACGAGCTGCACTTATCGTTTCTTGTAAGTTCGTTAGGTCACTGGAAGAACGCACTAAGCACCGCAAGTTAGTAAAACCTCGATCGAGTAGTGCGCCAACGACCTTGGTTCCGATGAAACCGGCGGCTCCGGTAACGAGAATGCGGTTGCGCGAATCGATTAAGAACTCCGAAGGATTCATTGGGACTGACTAATCACTCCAAGACATATTTCTCGCGGATCAGGTCCAAACCCACGAAAGCCAGAAGTTTGCCAACGTGATCGCATATCTTAATGAGATACTTCATGAATAGATGATGGCCCATTACCAAAAGTAGCGGCAAGGAAAGGGTGTATGCGGCTACTGCCAGGAGCGATTTGATGAGTTCCGCAAATCCACGACCATGCTGGAGAGACATTTTCCCGCGAAGAAGAGCGCGCCGAATCATAAAGCTACGTTTCCACCGAGTCGGCGGCACCCATTCATGGACCACAGCTTCGTTGCACCAGATAAACACCCGGCCATCCTGGATCATTCTCTTAAAGAGATTGCGATCCTCACCTCCGCTGCCGAATTCAGGGCGAAAGACTGGTTTCATTCCATCAAGAATCTCGCGTTTGATCAAAAGATTTCCGGTGCGGCCTTCGGTCCAATCAATCTTGAAACCGGTCTCGTGGACTGGTCGGTCGCAAAACCTCCCTTTTGTTACCCATTGTGGCGGGTTTCCCTCGAAGCGCGGTAAGACAGGGCCCAGAACGCCGTCGGCGCTGTGTGCCTGACACGTCTGAACAAGCTTCAGCAACCAATCTGACGCCGGTAACTCATCGTCGTCTATGAAGGCGATGAAGTCTCCACGGGCGTTATCCAAAGCTCTGTTGCGCGCCAATGCGATATTCTGGTCAGGCTCGATACAATATGTAACGGGTGAGCGCGAAGATTTTTGAAACTTATCGACTGACTCCTTAGCCGACTGTGAAACATCGTTGTCAACAATCGTTATTGAATAGTCGAACAATGAGTCTGTCACTTGCTGGTCCAGAGCATTCAACAGACGAGCCAGCATTTCGGGGCGTTTGAATGTACAAATGCAGATCGAAACATGGGGAATGTTGTTGATCATGGTCCTCCTCAAAGTTGAAATCGACCGCTTAGGCCAGAGCCTGGGCAAGCGATTGAGGCTCGGAGTTCGGCGCAATCTCGCGCCCGTTCTGTTCCGCCAAGGTCGCCAAAGTCAATAACATCCATGCTTGCGACCATCGCATGTAAGACGTCCGAATCTTTATCGTGCGAAGCACGCGATAATAAAAGAAGCCGGCTTTGTCCCACATATGTCTCATCGTCCAATCGTAGGTGGATCGAACAAGATTGATATTGGAGGGATATAAATCCTGGAATTCAAGAAGTGTTAAGATACTTTGCGCAATGCAATGAATGTCGATCGGGTAAGTGGAATTATGAAAGTAGCGAACTGCTCCATCCTCCCGGAGGAAATGCTTGCGATAGAATTCAAAGCCGCGTCGGAGATGTGACTCAAACTCAGTTGTGCCGCTGTAACGTTGAATCGTGCGCAGCGCATTCAGATTGTATCCCGTGTGAAAGTTGTCGATCCAATCCTGGTTAGGCAGTTCACCGTAGGGCCACGAACCGTCGTCCGCTTGTTTGCTTGCAGAATAACGTGCGGCCTGCAACGCCGGATCAAGTAAGCGGGCATCTCCGTTATGGTGATATACTCGACTCAACACTGCCGCAGCGAGTAGGTTCGCATTGTGAACCTTCGTTTGGAGCCCAGGTAAAGGATAACTAAAGGACGCAACTCCATCAGGCTCGGTATAAAAGAGTTCTTTAACAAGATATTCGCAGGCGCTCGCCGCCATCTCGAGATACGATGAGTCGCCAAGTTGCTCATAGGCATCCAAAAACGAGTTCGCCACGAAAACCGTGCAGACAAGGTTGGGCGCGCCTCTTTGAACCAGAACGGTGCGGGTCTGCCACGGGAAGCTATATCCCCAGCACCAATATGGAGTGCCGGGCGAGCGCAGCGTTATGAGCCGATTAACTAAAGCTGCAGCCTGCGGCTCTTTTTTTAGCAGGCCAAGTCTTGATAGCTTTAACAAAGAAGTCAGGAATAGCGATAGGGCTTTCGGATTCTGTGTTTTCGGCACCAGCAACAATGGTCGCAGGTTTATCGCGCTTCGTTTCATGGCCTGCGTCAAAGCCAGTCGCGCGATCTTAGTATTTAAGAAGGGTAGGGACAAAAGACGGCTGTTCAGAGCGTCGTAAGGATCATAACCAGCCCAGTCGTTAGCATAGCTATATGAGAGTAATTTTAGTGCAGTCGCCCCCGGGGACGGCACGTACTGGCCATCGCTCAGTGCTTTGTCAGACTGACCCATGCGCAGAATTCCCGTTATCTTGTAATCGGGGCTGTCGCAAGCTCACGTATGACCCGATCCGAAGTATGACCATCCCATAAGGGAGGCACGCTTCCGGCGCGATCGGCCGAGTTTAAAACGCCTTCGATATCTGATCTCAAGCTGGCCAACGAAGTCAGCCGATTACTTCCTACGCTGACAGTGATAGGACGCTCCGTATTTGGCCGAAGGGTCAGGCATGGCGTTCGGAAAAAGGTCGATTCCTCCTGAAGTCCGCCGGAATCGGTAAGAACGAATCGCGCCTGTTCCGTCAAATGCAGCGAATCGTAGTACCCGATTGGATCAACTATTTTTAGTCCGTTTCCTCCGGTGGCGGGGATGCCAAACTCCAGTAACATTTTCCTCGTTCGTGGATGGATGGGGAAGACAACCTGCATGTTGTCGGACAGTCGACGTAATTCGGTCATTATTTCACAAAGACTGTCTTTCTGATCAACATTTGATGGGCGGTGCAAAGTAACATAGGCAAAGGTATCGCTGTGAAGACCGAGTAGCTCCCGAGTATTATGTTTTCGTGCTTTAGCTAGATTCTCGACAAGTGTGTCGATCATGATGTTGCCGACGAATTTGATCTTAAGAGCTGAAATGCCTTCGCGTCTTAAGTTGTCATCCGCATCACTTGATGGAGTAAATAACAAATCTGCAAGCGCATCAGTGACCACTCGGTTGATTTCTTCCGGCATGGTCCGATCAAAACTACGCAATCCGGCCTCAACATGGGCGACTCTTACTTCAAGTTTTGCAGCGACCAGAGTGCAGGCGAGGGTGGAATTAATGTCGCCTACAACTATAACCCAGTCTGGCCGGAGACTTGCACAGACCGGCTCAAACTCTTTCATAACATTAGCTGTCTGGGCCGCATGTGTACCAGAGCCAACCTCGAGATTTATGTCCGGTGCCGGAATTCCGAGCTCGCCAAAGAAAATGTCCGACATTTTCGCATCGTAATGCTGTCCGGTGTGGAGAAGCTGGAATTCTATCGGCGTTCCATCGCCACGCAGATTATGGGCCTTAAGGGCTTTGATGAGCGGCGCGACTTTCATGAAGTTTGGCCGCGCTCCAGCGACAATAAGAAGTGTGAGCGGCCTCATGTAGAAGCCTCAGTTCTGATGTCGCGCTCATTTTTACGCGTCGCACCCGCCGGGTACTCAAAGCGAATGATGTCTTCGACATGATTGACAATGTCCTGGAGCGCGAGGCGCGCGCCGGCATTGGAATTGAATGATTTGTCGCGCCGCTTAAAAACGATCTTACTCTCAATCTCCGCTGAGGTTCGGATCATGACTAAACGACCTTCCTTTTCCAGGCTTCGGTCGACAGCTCCTATTTTGCCGCGGAAGATGCTGTAAACAGGGATGTTCAAGGCGGCTGCTTCGCGGTTCATAGTCCCACCGCCGCTTACAACCAAATCGGAATGCCACAGTAAGTTCAGACCATCGACTGCACTCGGAGGAACAATCGTTTTTCCTTGCTCAAACCACTCCGGACGTTCTGCCCTGAAAATCTTTTCCTGTTGGCTATTGCGAGGAAGGAGTATTGCCCGCACTTCCGGCGCTTGACAGATGCGTCTCATTAGGTCGTCAAGAAGCACCTCGCTCTCCGGGTTATGGTAATGCGCTTCTGTTGCCGGAGGGCGAACCGTCACTATAACATAGCCGTTGCCAAGCCCTAGCTCATTAAGCAAACTAGCATCGGGTGTGAAATCCGGGGCATAGACATCTTCTTTGATGCCCGCGTATTTGCGAACCTGTTCCGCTTTGGAGTGTAGCCCGTCAGTAGGTAGTGATTCCGGGACAATCTCCCAACGTGGCCTGACTAACAGTGGTGTCTTGGAAAATTCGTAATCCGAAATAAGGATGGTTGGTTTACGTAACAAATTGCTGAGTAACAACTGCGAACGTGCGCCGTGTGAGAGCGCGATATCGGGTTTTTCCCGAGCATAAAATGGGACTAACTGCAGGGACCGCCAGAGTAAACCGAAGACCTTTAAGATACTATTCTTGCCATAGTGCCGCCCTACTTTGGCACAGGAGAGTCCTTTTCGACTGGCCAATTCACAAACTTGGAAAGCGTCACGTGCAGTAACAACGACATGATGGCCGCTCTTTTTAAGCTCCCGAATAATCGGAATAAAAAAGGGCACATGGGGAGTATTATCGAGATCGATCCAAACTTTAACCAAAGGACCCGATGCAGCGCTGACAGCGGTCGGCTTTGAAATCTGCACCGAAGCTTTTTCCAGCTTCTGAGAAGCGTAGGTAGCCAGGGTATGGGGAAGAGTATTCCAAAAAGCATCCTTATATCGCGAGATGACCGTCTGAATAAATTCGCGATAAATACTTACGTCGAATTCACCGTCCCGTACTGATCGAGGATCAAAACACATGTAATCGGGATGTGTGTCCAAAAGTGCCATTCCGCCGTGCTGGGCGATCCAATCAATTTTTCGCAACCAGATGTTGGGAGTGCGCTCATGTAGCAACAAAAAGAGAGTCGAATCTTGCGGCAAAGTGTACGGGAGCTCGACATAACCATCCTTGCTAGGAGCGATGGACCGTTTGTAACTGGGCGGCGACGGGACCCAGAATGGGAAGATGGTGTGCCGGCCCTCGGGCTGCGGCTCAAAAGGGTCGGTATCGAAGGTTGAAGCATCGTATTGGATATCGAGGTCATGTAGCCAACTCAAGTTATGCAACATAAAGCCGGACCTGAATCCAGCCGCGCCCCACTCGTTGAGATAGTGATTGATATGAGTAGCCTTGCGCGCGAACACGCGACGCGATGAAAAAAGATGACCGTCATGCTGAAAATCGTGGACACCGATTTCAAACCCATTGCGTGTAAGCTCGTCCCTTAGCTCGCGCGGAACTCGATATTTGCCTTCCGGTATGAAGTTGAAAGAAGAACGCACACCTAGCTCCATTTCCAACTCCATCAATTGGCGACATCTGGCCAGACCGACGGGACCTTCGACGTCGTGCGTAAGGACAAAAGCAAACTTCTTATTGTCTGGCCAGCCGGGCCAATTTCTCGGGGGTCGCTCCGATCCTGGCAGGATAGGCCAGATGTCCCGAGTGCGGCCCCGGATCCAACCGGCAAGCCGCTTTCGCGCAGCCCTGCGCACGCCCGCAGGAATGAAAGGTTTCAGACGATAGTAGATTCTATTGCGAAGCATGGAATACAAAGAATCTCACAACTGAAGGAATTCCGGGTTGCTTGGCATGTGACGAACAAACCCTTTCCACGAATCGGCCATTCGCACAGCTCATCAGCCGGTAACGTGCCTTAGGATTCTGTGTCGAGCCACTTCGGCACGTAGGACCGAGTCTTATTGAGGACGATTGAAACGTTGGCCCGAGCCGCGATTAGCTCTTGGTAACCGCGTCGAACCGAATCGCGATTACTTTTTTCCGCTTCAACGATCACCAATGTCTTATCCATAAAGCCCGCGATTCCCAGCGTAGGGCTTATTTGACTAAGAGCAGGCATGTCGAAAATGATGTAATCGAAATCACTCGTCTTGAGATTTGGCATCAGGTCGAAGAACTTTTTCAAAGCGAGAGGCATCGGTGTTTCGTTCTGCGGCGAAACCGTCGCAAGATACAGACCCTCGGCGGCAGAAGTCATTTCCGTGGTTGATTTCAGGGCTGCGGTTAGTGAGTGAGCAGACTTACCTTTGAAGAAAGGATGCACATCTTCGCTGCCAACGTTCACATCGACGAGTAGAACCTTACCGTCACCCATTTCGGAAAGAGCGGCAGCCAGACCGGCGGCCAGCGTTGAAATGCCAGATCCCTGGGAGAAACCAGTCACCCCGACAAGCTTCGGCTTATGAGTCATACCATTTAGCTTGAAGTACAATCCCAGGCGATCACGAATTGCTTCCGAGTATGGCCGAATAAAATGGTCGACGTCCCAGGGAGCGATTGCAGCCTGTTCATCCTTTCCGTTCTTATCCTTGTCGCGCAACCTCTTCCTGTCACCGGGGAGGCGTCCGTTGACGCGAGTCTGAGGGATTGTAAGTAATACTGGCGCGCGCAACTGCGTCTCTAACTCGAGCGGCCGCTTCATTGTGTTGTTCAGGAAGATTTCCTTAAGCAGGGCAAACGCGATGCCGAGCGCCAGACCACCTCCCAAGAGTCCCAGTGCGATCTTATTGCGTTTGCCGGACACGATCGTCGGCGGCGAAGGCCTCTGGACAGCACTAATGTTAGGCATTTTCGAAGGATCGAGGGCTTCATCGATTCGAGCCTTCTCGACCGCTCCTTCAAAGTACTTATAGTTAGCTTCCTCAAGTTCCTTTCGGCGCTCCAAATCCGCTATTTGCGCGCCGACCTCAGAAAGCTGTTTCACTCGTTCATCCAATCGCGCTTTTAATTTTTCCGCTTTCGCCTTGGTTCCTGCGAGACGCGCCCTCTCGGCCGCGAGATCAATCGGGCCGGCATCGGCCGACCCTGACGCCCCGCCCTGAGTCGCCACGTCCGGGGTCTTCTTTTCCATCTCGCGCTTCTGGTTTTCCAACTTGGTCAATTCCAGGCGGTTTAACTTAACCACATCGCTTTCGGGCGTGTACCTCGAGAGAAGGTCAAGCTCAGCTTGTCGTACCTGTTCCAACCGTTTCAAAAGCGTTTGATATTGTTGAACGGCATTTGCCGTGGCAGGCAGATGCGAGCCGGGAGAGGCAGCCGGTTTGGGACTGGTTGAACCGGAGGCGTTATCCACACTTGTCGCCCCGAGGGAAGATTCGACTTCTTTTACACGCGCAGTTTGTTCCGCTAACTCAGCCTCCGCCGCCAGATATTGATCTTCAACCTTGATGATATCGGCGCTCATTGTGCCCGTGTTATCTGCAATTGAAGTAACCCCAGCCTTGGTCTTAAGATTTTTCAGCGCATCATCCGTCTCATTTAGGCGGGAGCGGACCTGGTCGGTTTGACGACTGACGAAATCGAAAGCTTCAGCGGAGCGATGAACTTCGAGATGTCGGACGAAATAGCGATTCACTAGTTCGTTTAGAACAAGAGTAGTGAGATTAGGGTCGCTGTTTGTGTACGATACGAACAAAATATCGCTGCCTTGACGAGCCCTAACCTCCAAACCGGCGCTAACAACATAAGCTGCAGCATTGACGTTCGCAGCGTCCCCCATCTCCGGACATAACTTTTTCGGGCCAATAGTCTCTGCGACCTGAACGGCAAGATCCCAACTCTGTAGTATCTCAACCTCAGAGTTGATGACGTTCTCGGTTGTCTTGCCTAATCCGGTAGTGGAGCTCGAGTTATCAACCGGATCGACCGGATTACGATCCAGCACGTAACGAACAAGCAGCTTCGCCTCCGATTGATAGCGATGTGGATAGAAAAAGAAGACTGCTGCCGAGGCTGCAATACCGAGTAGCGTGCAGATAATAATCTTTCCCTTGTGCTTGAAGATCGCCGAAAGAATTTCCGACGCGTTCATAGCGGAATGTGGTGCAGCGGTCTGCGCTTCCGGAATCGTAAAGGCGGTTGGCATTTTCGAAATGCTCTAGTCGAGTTGCGGGTAAATCATGGTGCCCGCCAGTTGGTTCAGCTTCAAGGGGAGTCTGCCAAAGAGCTTTTTGTGCCAAGTGCCCGGCAGACCCTGATTATTAAGCCATGAATTACTGGCGACATCAAACCGAAAATAATAAAGCATTTGCTCCGCCACGGACCACCCGAGTTTGAATCTCCTTAGACCGCCATTGTCGAGGGACGTTCGACCGAGGTGCAGCGTTTGCGCGCCCGCGTCGCACAGACATTGTATCCCCTGCCACAAGACGAGGTCGCTGCCGCGGAATCGCTGATATCGTTCATCGGATGCGGCGTATTTGTAAAGCGCGCGATCACCTTTGTGGAAGAAGACGGCCGCTGCGATCGGACGTGAAGCCGCCCACGCGAGCGCGATAAAGCCGAGACCTTGCTCAATGATTTCCTTCTGAATGTTTCGAAAAAATCTAAATGGCTGTGGCGGCAAACCGTGGCGGCGACGTGTTCGCAGATGGAGTCGATAGAAGATCGAGAGCGACTCGGGCGTACGGCAAACTTCAGCGACAACCAAACTCTTTAACGCTTTTCGGATTGCTCTGCGCACCGAGGCCGCAAACTGATCGAACAACGGTTGCGGCCCATTGCGCAGATCTATTTTATGACTGTAGAAAGTAGTCGAAGGGACAGCGGACGTTTGTGAGGAAGAACCGCTACGCAACTCAAAGAATTTCCAGTGCTGCGCCTTGGCCAATTGCGCCAACTCGCCGATCAACACTTTTTCGGCTCCGGCCTGAAATAAAAGTGGGCCGCAGAAATCGCTGAAAGGTAAACAGACTCCCCGGCGTCCGGTGAGACTCCCGGCAACCTCAAGAAGCGGTAGCAAAGCAATCGTCTTATTCTCGTCGCTGACATGAAGGTAAAATGGCTTGTGGCCATAAGTGTTGCACAACACTCGCGCCCAGGCTGACGAGTGAAAGACTTCGTGGTCAGGATGCGTTTCAGCAAGGCGGTCCCATTCGTTCCCGACGCGCGGATCGACGAAACGGTATCGGTAGTTTTGCGTGATTGATGCCTGCCGCGGCTTGGACGCTTCGGATGAAGGGACCGGAACCATTCCGACACCTGTCTCGCCGTGTCCTAGATCAGCAATCTTCAATTAAAGGCTGGAGCCGCCGCGCAGTCCTTCACCGCTTCGACGACGAGATTGCGCTGAGTGTGCGTCAGAGTTGGATACATCGGCAAGGAGAGAAACTCTTCGGCCGTGCGTTCTGCTATCGGGAAGGCTCCCTTCTCGTATCCCAAGGCGCGATAGGCTTCCTGCAAATGAACGGGAACCGGATAATGCACGCCATAGCCGATTCCCTTTCGCGCGAGGAATTCCATGATCTCGTTTCGTTCCGGTACGCGGATCGCGTAAACATGATAGACGTGTTTGGCGTAGTCTGCCTCCAACGGCGCGACGACATGTTCGACATTTGAAAAAGCTTCGGTGTAATGCGCTGCATGCTGGCGGCGAAGGTCGTTGCCGCGTTTTAGGTTTCGCAATTTCACGCTGAGAACGGCGGCTTGGATGCCGTCCATGCGGCAGTTCCAACCAATCATAGAATGATAATATTTTCGGACCTGTCCGTGATCACGCAGGGTTCTAATTTTTTCCCGCAACTTGGAATCGTTGGTTATCACTGCGCCAGCTTCGCCGAATGCTCCAAGATTTTTTCCAGGATAAAAACTAAAACAGCCGGCCACTCCGATCGTGCCGGCCGGACGTCCTTTATATTCAGCGCCGTGTGCTTGCGCTGCATCCTCGATCACTGGCAGCTTGTGTGCGCCCGCGATTTTCATAATCGGATCCATGTCCGAGGGCTGGCCAAACAAATGCACAGGAATGATTGCTTTAGTCTTTTCTGTAATTGCGGCTTCCAACAAAGCGGGGTCCATCGTGTAAGTGCGCTCGCCGATGTCGACGAAGGTCGGCGTCGCGCCGCAATAGGTAATCGCCTCCGCCGTCGCCATGAACGTACTCGGGACGGTGATAACTTCGTCGCCCGGTCCGATGCCGAGAGCGAGCAGCACCAACCAGAGGGCTTCCGTTCCGCTTCCTAAGCCTATGGCGTGTTCGCAATCGCAGAAAGCAGCAAACTCTTCTTCGAATTTTGTAACGAATGGTCCGCCCGCAAAAGCGTTGCTGTCGATGACTTGACGAATCGCCTCATCAAATTCCTTCCGGAGTGGAGCGTGTTCGGCTTTGAGATCTAAGAATGGGACCTTTGTTTCCATACCATCTGTTTGTTAACTGAGAATTCTCGCGGGATTACCGGCGACGCGGACGTCGGCGGGAACGTCTTTTGTCACGACACTACCAGCGCCTACGATCGCGTTTTGACCAATGGTAATTCCACCAAGCAATGTCGCCCCCGAACCAATAGAGGCGCCGCGTCTAACGATGGTAGCCTGGCAGTTCCAATCGGCGTCGGTTTGCAGCTCTCCGCCTGGCGTTGTCGCCCTCGGATATCGGTCGTTGATGAAAGTGACGCCGTGCCCGACGAAAACTTCAGATTCGATGGTCACACCTTCGCAGATGAATGTGTGACTGGAAATCTTACAACGCGCTCCAATCCTGGCGCCCTTTTGAACTTCTACGAAGGTACCGATTTTCGTTTCGTCGCCGATCTCGCACCCGTAGAGATTAACAAACGCCTGAATGCGGACATTGCGTCCGAGTTTAACATCCGACGCTATTCGTTGGTAAAGTTCCGTCGTTCGCTCGCCGCTCATACCGCGGCGCGCACAATCTTCTTCGGCTCTGGCGGGATTGACGGAACTGTTTCGCTACGGGATTGAGAAAACTTGATCGGCGCTCCATCGGCCTTAAGTGAGCGAGAAGCGGCTTCAAGAATTCGCACCAGCTCGAGCCCATCACGTCCATTCGTGGCCGGCTCGTTGCCGTTTTCAATGCACTCGATGAAGTGCTGGCATTCGGTTTTGAGCGGTTCCTCCTGATCGATGTAGGGAATGTAACTGTCTCCGTAGTGATACGAGTAGTGGAATTCGGCGAACGTATTGTAGTGCGGCGGTCGTTCGACACGCACATCGTAAACGCGAATTTTTTCACGCGGCTGCAAGTCATCGTAAACGATCATGCGTCGTGTTCCGACAATCGTCATTTCGCGAACCTTACGCGGTTCGAGCCAACTGCTTTGAATCGTCGCGAAGCGCTTGTGACGAAAGGTGAGGGACATGTTAGTCACATCCTCAATATGTGGCGTCACGTGTGCGTTGCCCGAGCAGTTCACCGATATCGGAAATTCGCCCAGGATGTGAAGAATTATGGAGATATCGTGCGGTGCCAAATCCCAGGCGACGTTGATGTCTTTTTGAAAAAGCCCCAGGTTCAGGCGCCGGGAATTGATATAACGAATGTCACCAACATCTCCGGCCTGAATAATCTCGACAATTTTCCGAACGGCCGACGAGTAAAGGAAGGTATGGCCGACCATCAGGACCAGACCATTTCGTTTCGCAATTTCGTTCAATTCCTCACATTCGGCGGATGATGCCGCCATCGGTTTTTCGATCAGCGTATGCTTACCGGCTTCGAGACTGGCCTTTGCCAGACTGAAGTGATGCTTCACTGGGGTGGCGATGACCACAGCGTCCAGGGCCACGCCATTGAGCAGTTGATCGTAACCGGTGACACCCTCTACATCAGAATAGAGACTTCGAATATGCTTAAGACGCGACTCCTGCACGTCGCACACGGCTTTGAGGCGACAGGTCGGGAGCCCCTTAAAATTCCGAACAAGTAACGGTCCCCAGTAGCCGCAACCGACTACTCCGACCGAGATAGGTTTTGTCATAGATTTGCGGAGCCAGGCTGACTCTCGCGATGGAAAATCGGTCTGCCGCAATGCGAAGGCGCAAGGTTGATATTTGTTCGCGCGCGACTTCGTGCTTCCGAAACCTGATGGATAATTGCAGGAATCGTCTTGCAAATGATCGACAAATCAAGCCACCAAGACATGTTCTTCGAATAAAAGATGTCCATGTCGATCATTTCCGCGAAGGTGGTCTTGTTCTTGCCGTTGACTTGCCAGTAACCAGTCAATCCTGGCGCAGCGTTCACTCGATCCTGCTGCCAGGTTTCGTATCGTTGAAACTCGTAGGGTAAACACGGGCGCGGTCCAACCAAACTCATGTCACCGCGAATGACGTTAAAGATTTGTGGCAATTCATCCAATCCGGTCGCCCGCAAAAGACGCCCCAGAGGAACGAGGCGCGGATCACCGGCCGCATCAAGCTTGGTCATTGGCGAATTGTCATCGATCAAAGTCGCAAAATGACGTTCGTGACTTTGGGTCTCTGCGTTGACTTTCATGCTTCGAAATTTGAAAATCAGGAAAAGCTTCCGCTGATATCCGACACGCTCTTGCCGATAGAAAACGGGCCCGCGCGAGCCCACCTTGATCACAATCATCACTAACAGCATTAGCGGCAACCAAACAGGAAACGTTGCGATGATAATGCCAAGATCGAGCGCCCGTTTCCATCGCGGAAATTGGCCCGCGGCGTTCTGCGTTGTTGTCTGATCCTTCTTCACTCTCATTCGCTTCGCACTTGCCTCCGCCGCCTTCGATTCACTTTGTTCCGGCATAACTGCGTCTCGTCCATCACGCTGTGCAGTGAAAAACTCAGTAACAACATTGCGCAATAAAGGAGCCACTACGCTGCTTGCACCATTTCCATTGTTGTTGAGGGTGGTCTGCGCCAAAACATTTTCTTTTGACTGGCGCAAGCTGCCGCCCTTGGTCCATCGCCGCGTTTTTTGGGCAGAACCATTCATTCTGAGCATAAGGTTTTTTGGTGCGTCGGCCGCCTCTGTTTTCGTCTGGTGGGCCTATAATGATTAGACTCACTAGAGCCAACTACATTTCGGTCTCATGCGTCAATCTAATTATCGCTAATTTTTCCACGGTTTACGTCGCTAATTGGTTCCCTCGGCCCATCATTTTGTTTCAACGCAACGCCGGTTTAGTTACCATCAATCATGCCAGCTTTGCGGGTCGGCGAGAAATCCATGCGTCCGAGGCTCAGAAAAGGTCGTGTGCGTCGAGAAAAAAATTGTGTCCAAAGCGGTGCCTTCGACGCAAGTGGAGCTCTCGCTATTCGACAGGCATCGTTTTCGTGCCATGTAAATTTTTGGCCAATGCCGAGCGGACTATTTTTGACACCAATTAGAAATGCCTCACCAAATGAGAAGTGCCCGGATGGCTCCAGCGGTAGGATTCGAACCTACGACCAATCGGTTAACAGCCGACCGCTCTACCACTGAGCTACGCTGGATCTTTTTTCGCCCGACTACTGAGAGGGGCGTATATCTTGCCCACCGACCGTTTACCAGCAAGTCCGTTTTCGCACGCGCGAACTTGAGATTTGCAATCGCGGCTGATTCGGAATAATCGTCTTGTCCAAGACGCGGGGTGGAGCAGCCTGGTAGCTCGTCAGGCTCATAACCTGAAGGCCGCGGGTTCAAATCCCGCCCCCGCAACCAATTTCTCCTTTCTCTTTGCGGTTCGGCTCAGGCGCGGCGTGCCTTCCCTAAGATGATCCACAAGCAAACTGAGAGAGACCGCCGGCAAAATTTTGCAACTATCAGCTGGTCAGATCCGGGATTTATCCACCGACGCTCTGTTCGTTGAACGTTGATGCCGCAGTACGCCGAATGGAATCACGTTCGACGTAATATCGCGCCGACTTCTCTCGCGACACTCGACTCAAAGCGAAACAGCTTCCGATTCTGGTTCTGGTCGACGCACCTGCCGACGAAAACTTCACCGTTCCGTCGGGCCTGACCGACGGCGAAATCGATGAAGAGGCTGAGCGCAGCCGAAAACTCGCGCGTTCGGGCAGTGAATTGCATGTTGTTTTGGATAATATAATCTCGACTACAAGCGTCGCGCCGCGCAAAGGTTGCGCGCCTCGTTAGGGCAGATTCTGCAGGCTCCGCCCGCGGCAGGCAGAACTATTCCTGAAATGCTAAATGCCGGTTCTTTTTCGGGCACAATCCGCTTTAACTTTAGAGCTTAATTTTTTCCGGCAGCGGCACAGGAGTTGCATCAAAAGCGCAGCAGATTTGCCTGGCGCGTTACTAAGCGTGTCCGGCTTCTGGACGAACTTGACCAATATGAAATCCTTGATTGCGCTTACCACAAGTCTTCTTCTCTGTTCCTGTGCCGATATGTACGTTACGAAGAGCCAGGTCGCGGGCTCGGGCGGCGGCGGAGCTGTCGATGGCAAGGACTTTGGTTCAGTACACATGATTAGTTGCGGTGTCGGCGCCGCTCATCCGCGCGCGATTTATATCCGACCATTTTGCATCGACACTGCTACTTTCACTGGCGATGTCGCTGCATCCGACGGCGAGATGCCGATCAGAAAAGCTCTCACGCCGGTTGCTTTCGCCACAGATTTGAAAGAGCAGCTTGAGAAAATTGCGCCAACCCGCGTCTTGGAAGAGGGCGAATCCCCGCGCCTTGGCTGGCTGGTTGAAGGCCAATTTGACGTCGTGGATGGCGGCAGTGAAACCGGCCGATTTTTCTTTGGAAACTTTGGTGAAGGCAAATCGTTTATGGCGCTGCATGTTCGAGTCACCGACGTTGAGCGCGGTCTGGTGGTGTACGAATTCGACGTTGCCGGCGGCAGCCACGAGCAGGGGCGGTATGGGACGTTGCGCGCCAGTGGACTCGGAATCGCGACTCACTTTGATTTGAGAAACGCAGCCGAGCGAATTTACCTCACCTTGAGCGAAGATCCGTTCCGCTACGGCGCCCGGTCCGATATTACATTACGCTGATTTTCTACGAGCGAATGCGGCGATTGTACTGCGCGTTCGCTGTTGCCAACAAAATCCGCGCGCTTAACGTCCCGCCGTGATTTTATTGCAACCTTACTCACTCATTTTCGCAGCGCTTGTTTCATTCGCCGCCGCGGCTCCTCTTGCTCGCGGGGCTGAGGCATACCTGATCGTCGATTCGCAAACCGGGTACGTCCTCGACGAAAGAAACCCTCGGCAGAAACGCCAGATCGGAAGCCTAACGAAAATCGCTACTGCCATGGTGGTGTTGGATTGGGCGGCGAAACGCGGGGGCGATCTCAATCAGCTCGCCACCATTCCTGCCGAAGCGTTTGTCGGCACGGGCGAAAATCACATCGGATACCAGCCGGGCGATGTGATTACATTGCGCGATCTCCTTTACGCCGCGCTTGTGCAATCAGACAACATCGCTGCGTGCGCACTCGCTAATTACGTTGGCCAAACTTTGCAGGGAACAATCCCTTCGTCGGCCGAAACGCGCGCTACTCCGATCGCCGTTTTTGTCGGCCAGATGAATGCGCTGGCCAAACGGCTGCAAATGGAACGCACACGTTTTCTCAATCCTTTTGGTGGCGATGAGCGCGAACATCCCTATTCCACCGCCGCCGATGTCGCGCGTCTCACTCGTTATGCCACGAGCAATGCCGGTTTTCGTTTTTATGTTTCCCAAAAAACGCGACAAATCACGTTTCATCACGCGGGTCATCCCTACAGTTATCTCTTGAAAAACACGAATGAGCTTCTCGGCGTGAATGGTATCGATGGCGTGAAAACCGGGCGCACGATGCGCGCCGGTGATTGCCTTGTGCTTTCTGCATCGCGCGAATCGCAAATCGAGCAGGTTGGGCAGGCGACCCGGGTGTATCCGCGCCATCTCATCATCGTATTGCTTGGCAGTACGGATCGATTTGGAGAAGGTGCGCAAATGCTCAACCGTGGCTGGCAACTCTACGATCAGTGGGTTGCCGGCGGCCGCATGTCTAATCCCAAGCAAATCCTCTGATCGCCGAAATGACAAAGCCACGCATCGGCGTTCTGACGAGCGGTGGCGACTGTCCCGGACTGAATGCGGTTCTGCGCGGCATCGCGCTCTCCGCGGAAAAGCTGAATCTCGAAGTCCTCGGTTTTCGTGATGGCTTCGAAGGTTTGTTGCCGCCGGGAAATTTCGTGATTCTCGATCGCCGCAGCACGAGCGGCATCATGCCGCGCGGCGGCACCATGATCGGCACGACGAATCGCGGACATTTCGCCGCCAAGGTCGGCTCGGGCGAAACCGCTGTCGTCGCCGCCGAAGTCATTTCAGACGCGCGCCGCATTCTGAAAGAGAATCGCGTCGAAGCCTTAATCATCATCGGCGGCGATGGTTCGATGACCACGGCGCAACAATTGCAGGATGCCGGAATCAACTGCATTGGCGTTCCGAAAACAATCGACAACGATCTCGCAGCCACCGCGAGCACATTCGGTTTCGATTCCGCTGTCGCTGCCGTCACCGATGCGTGCGATCGCTTGCACACCACCGCCACCAGTCATAAGCGCGTCATGGTTTTGGAAGTGATGGGTCGTCACGCCGGCTGGATTGCATTACACGGCGGCATTGCCGGCGGTGCGCACGTCATTCTTATTCCCGAAGTCCGTTTTCATTACGACAGGATCATCGAGGCGCTGCGCCGGCGCGAAATGTTCGGCAGCGTTTACTCGTTAGTCGTCTGCGCGGAAGGTGCGTGCCCGGCCGAAGGCCAGCCCGTGATGCGCAGACGCGAAGGCGAAGAAGACCGCTACGGCGGAATCGGAACCGTCGTCGCAAAAGAAATCGCCGCGCGTACCGGAAAAGAAACGCGCTGCACCGTCCTCGGTCATCTTCAGCGCGGCGGCGCGCCGAGCACACTCGATCGCATTCTCGGCACACGCTTCGGTGTCAAAGCCGTCCGACTCGCTGCTGAACGAAAATTCGGCACCATGGTCAGCTACCAAAACTACCAGGTCCGCCACGTCGCCCTCGTCGAAGCCGTCAACAAACTCAAACTAGTCCCGCCCGACGGCGAACTCGTCCAAACTGCCCGCGACGTCGAAATTTCCTTCGGCGATTGATTCTTCTTTTGTAGCGGCGGTCTCCGACCGTCGAACTATTACTCGTTAGGCATTCTTGTTCTCGCAACTGCCATCCGCTTTCGCGTGACTTCGGCGCGATAGCTCGACCGTCGCGGCGCCTTTGTTTGAGTAACAGAATCCGGAATGGATTTCAGCTGCGCCTGCTTTTGCGCCACGCACGGACGCCGACAGCACCCGCAGCCATGATGCTCAGCAAAGCGATTGTCGACGGCTCTGGCATAATCGGGCTGCCATTGTCTTGGTAGAAATACTCAACAAGCGTGCGCGGCTGGCCGCCGAAGGACGATCCGAGTGAAAGGTGCGCCCAACCGTAATTGTATAGGCCGTTCGCTTCATTGAGGAAACGAAACCCGACATAATTTTCGCTGCTGTTGAGGGTGAGTGCCGTTGATCCCGCGGTTTCGATCGAGCTGGTTCTTCCGTAGGTGCGTGAGTTGTCGATCGGGAACGGAAAGAAACCAAAGAAAGGCGCACCAACATTGTCGATCAGGTCGGCGGAGGTGCCTCCAGGCCAGTCTGTGACGATGCCGCTGTTTGGGCTCGCGGAATTGTTGGCAAACACGGTAAACAAGGTGCTACCCCATGGATTGAGATCCCAGCCGGGAACACTTGCTGGGTTAGTGCCGGTCGCACCGGTAACAAGATTGATGTAAATCCCGGCGATGGTGCTTGGAAGGTTGATGTTGATGGGGCCGCTCCAGATGATAACGGCATTAGCCGCAGGCGCACCTGCGAGAACGACGCCCGCGAGCGTCGTGTAGGCGGCGAGCCGCGCGTCGATTCGGCCTGCCATAGCCGGTTTGTTTGGCGGAGACATAAGGGCGGACTAGTTGCGGCAGTTTTCGCAAACCGGCGCGGCAAGGTCAAGCCCGGTTTGTAGCGGCGGTCTGCTAGTCACGCCCTAACCTCTGCGAAGGCGGATAACCGTCGCATGCTCCCGTCAGGAGGCTGGCAATCTTGTTTGTTAGGTAACGACGCAGGTTTAAGTATCGGCTAAGTAACTTCGCACCGGACTTATGCCTTATTTCGTTCCCACTGGCTCGAAGCGCACGCGGTGATTGAGCGAATCGAGCGTGAGGACGAAATTCTGCAGGCCTTCGGCTCCGAATTGGCCTTTCGGTTCGGCGGAGCCGAAGGGGACGACATCGGTGAAACGCAACTCGTGCGTGGGAAGTTTGAAATCGCCGATGGAAATGTCGCCATCCAAAGTCGCGACGTAGATGGGCAGAAGACCGACGTGTGTCTTGGCGTGTCCTTTTTGTTCGGCCGGATGAGACAAAGGGATTTCTTTCATGTACTTCGTGGGTAGGGCGAGTGTGTAGGGAGCGCCGGTGTCGAGATGCACGGTGATCTCGCGCCCGGCGACCGTCACCGGAACTGATGGCAAGTCCGCGGGGTCATAGTTGAAGGTCTGTTTGTCGTTAGGCTCGGGAAGTGTGCCTTTGCGGAAAGTGATTTGTTTCCGGGAATAATCGAAGCTGACCAAGCTGCCGGGAAAAGCGGAAGCGCTAAGGACGCCGCGGGGCACATCGCCACTGCCGAGCATTTGCGAGATGGGATTGACGAAGGCGGCGAGATTATGGACCACGACGTTACCAATCCGTAGCTCCTGGACTTTAGGCGCGTCGTCGAGTGAAAGGTCGGCGGCAACGGAGGTATCGATGGCAGTGACTGATGCACCGGTATCCAAGATGAAGCGGTAAGGTCCTTTGTTGTTGATCATGACTTCGACGACCGGTCTGCCGCCGAAGTCGAGCATCGGGACCGATTCGCCTGCGGCCGGAACCGAAACGTCTTCAGTCGAAGATGTCGCGGGATGACCCTGCGCCAGAACGAGCGAGGTGGATAGGAACAAGAAGATGCTTGGAAGTTTTGCGTGCACGAGATTTCGGTGTCGTGCTGGACGCATATCTATTTAGAGAGACGCCGATAGGACTAAGATTTGTCTTTTTCGGACGCGAGGGCGCGCCGCGGCGCTTTCTATACCGGAATCGGCGGCTCGCTTCTATAGCCGAGCCGCCGATTAGTTTGGGTTGGGTAATGGATTCTACGTTTCTATTGGCCAGCGTTAATATCTTCTATAGCTCAATGCCCGTTCGGCGAGAGCGTACCTAACCAAGGAACAACGAAGGTAAGCGTGTTGTAGTCGATTATGCCGTATAGCGTAAACGTGCCGCTGGCATGCTTAAAACGCCCGGTCCCACCAGTGATGGTGGCAGTTTCCACATTGCTAACTACCCCAGCGGTTGCGGTCGGAAAATTCTGGCCTCGAAAGGGGCCGGAGATTCGATCACCATTCGCCGCGATCCACTCATAAGTTCCAGTGTAGCTACCATCGCAGACGTTGGGGACGAAGGTTGCCATTCCGTGAAATTGCCCTAGCAGATTTGAAGTTCCAGTATTGGTTACCCCCATAATGGTGAAAACACAGGGGTTGGTTGGGTCCGGAATCCACTGCGATTGCGGAGGAATAGTTCCCGAGACTGTGCCTGAGAACGACTCCTCGTGGCCATTGTTGCCGTTTGTCGTGTTGCCGTCTGCCATTGTTAGTGTCGAAGTCACCGCAAGACAGGCGAAGGTTAATGCGATTAGAACGAACCCAAGCCGCCAAGGCGATGAGCCGACTGATCTGAATGCTATTTGTTGAGTTGTCATGTTTTTTCCTTTCATCTAGTTGAGGTTGATTGTTTCACTTCACTTTCCTTCTCCCGAGAATCCGGGCGGAGATTCCGAAGAATTTGGCAAAAATCGTCTGGCCGCGACCCTGTCCTATGGCTAACTGGGGCGCAGCCAGCCGCGTAAGCTCCTGAATTCGAGTGAAAAGCCTTGCCAAGCGATTTCCCAAAATAGGATGATAAACACCAAGTGTGGATAGCGACCTGAGAGTAGCGCCGGAGCGTAGCCAGGGACGGTTCAACACGACCCGCTGGAGCATGGTGCTCTCCTGCGCCGATTCGGGAATCGCGAGTGCTGCGGCCCGGGATGGTTTGAGCGAGCTGTGCAAAATTTATTGGCGCCCAATTTTCACCTACATTTGCCAACGTGGATACTCGACTCAGGACGCAGAAGATTTAACTCAGGATTTTTTCTCAACCTTGTTGCAGGGGCCGCTGCTTGGACGCGCCGATCCGGAACGCGGTCGTTTCCGTTCGCTATTGATGAAGGCATTGAAAGATTTTCTCGGACACGCCGCCGAAAAGCGCCAGGCGCGCAAACGCGGTGGCGAGGTGAAATTCGTTTCGTGGGACGATTGGATGGCCGAAACGCCCTCGCAATTGTCGATCTCCATGCACGCGCTCAATTCATTTTCGCCGGAGCAATTGTTCGATTTGCGCTGGGCTGCGACCGTGGTCGAACAAGCGCTCCGGCGCCTGCGTGAAGAATGCGCGGGCAAAGCGCGGCTCAGATTGTTTGATACGCTGAGTCCGTATCTCGCAGC
>DASTMV010000136.1:0-14451 GCA_035713885.1 Candidatus Udaeobacter sp.
GTGATCGATGTTCAAAATCTGAAAAAAGTGTTCGGTCCCAAGGTTGCTGTGGACGGTATCTCGTTTGCGGTACAAAAAGGCGAGGTGCTCGGCTTTCTGGGGCCCAATGGCGCCGGAAAATCGACGACCATGCGGATGATCACCGGATTTATTCCGCCGTCTGCAGGAACAATATCGATCGGCGGATTCGATGTGACGGAAAATCCGATCGCAGCTAAACGGCTTTTCGGTTACTTGCCTGAGAACGCCCCGTCCTATACGGATATGACGGTGGGCGGCTTTCTCAATTTCGCTGCCGAGCTGCGCGGTCTCAAAAGTAAAGCGAAGGAGATGGCCGTCGGACACGCCGTGGAAATGTGTTTCCTCGGATCGGTCTTCGAGCAAAGCATTGAAACGCTGTCCAAGGGTTACAAGCATCGCGTCTGTTTTGCACAGGCGATTATTCATGATCCTAAAGTCTTAATAATGGATGAGCCGACCGAGGGGCTTGATCCAAATCAAAAACATGAAATGCGAACGCTCATCCGCCGGATGGGTGAAACGAAAGCGATTATTTTTTCCACGCACATTCTCGAGGAAGTCGAAGCAGCCTGCTCCCGGGCGATTATCATCGATCGCGGCAAAATCGTCGCTAATGGTACACCGCGCGAGTTGAAGGAGCGCTCCCAGACTGCTGGAACGGTGACGCTCTCGTTGGGAAATGCTTTCGGCGCGTTTGATGGCGTCGCCGCTTCGGTGCAGGGAAAAATTGACAATCTTTCCCACGTGAAAAAAACGGTAATTATCGCTGAATCGCCTTTTACTATTCGCGTTTTTCCGATGGCCGATGGCCCCACGGACGACCTTGCTGCTGTGCTGGGCGAATTGGCGCTGGACCAGCGCTGGCCTATCCGTGAATTGCGGCGCGAAGAAGGCCGGCTCGATGAAGTATTTCGCAGCATCACGCTGTCGGATCGGGAACCGTGATGCGGTAGTTGTTTAAGGATGAACAGCGCCAACAATCACTGAACCGTAAATCAATGAAGCCGTTTCCTGTAATCACCGTCGCAAAACGAGAGTTGAACGGCTACTTCGCTTCGCCCATTGCGTTCGTTTTCATTGTCATTTTCTTGCTGCTTTCGGGATTTCTCACCTTTGTGGTAGCAGGCTTCTTCGAAAACGGAGAAGCAACGCTGTCCACTTTTTTTGTGTGGCTTCCCTGGCTTTATCTCTTTCTTGTTCCGGCTGTGGGAATGCGGATGTGGTCCGAAGAGCGGCGGTTGGGCACAATTGAATTGCTGTTAACCATGCCCATCACTGCCTGGCAGGCGATTACAGGAAAGTTTCTCGCTTCATGGGCAGTTATCACGGTTGCGGTATTGCTAACTTTTCCATTCGTCCTCACAGTTAACTATCTCGGTCACCCGGACAATGGGGTAATCTTCGCGAGTTATCTCGGCAGTCTGCTAATGGCCGGGGCCTACCTCGCTGTTAGCGCGATGACGTCGGCACTTACCCGCAATCAGGTCATCAGTTTTATTCTGTCAGTTGTTGTGCTGCTGTTTCTGATTTTGGTCGGATGGACGCCCGTGGTGAACCTGCTTCAGCAATGGGCGCCACAGTGGCTGGTGAGCACGATCAGCTCTTTCAGTGTGATGACTCATTTCAACAGTATCCAAAATGGCGTCATCGATTCGCGCGACATTCTCTTTTTTGTGTCGGTGATCGTCTTCGCTCTTTTTACGACCGGTGTGATTCTGCACGCACGTCGCGCCGGGTGAATGGACCAATGAGAAAAAAAGGGTTCGAGACATATCTTTATTCAGCAATTGGCGTGGCAGCAATGCTGGTATTGCTGGTTGTAATCAATGTGATCGCGGCGCAGGCAAAACAACGCGTCGATCTCACAGCGGAGCACGCTTATACATTGTCTGCCGGAACGCGTAACATCCTGGCGAAAATCGATACGCCGGTGCAGGTTCGGTTCTACTGTCCGCGCGCCAGCAGCGCGATACCCGCGTCACTCAAAAACTATGCGCAACGGGTCGAGGATTTGCTGAGTGAGTATCGTCAGCAGGCAAAAGGCAAGATCGAGGTACAGAAGCTGGATCCCGAACCCGATTCCGATGCGGAAGATTCTGCGCGTTTGGATGGCTTGCAGCCGCAATTACTTCAGAACAACGAACGAGTTTACCTTGGCCTGAGCGTCAGCATGCTCGACCAGAAGGAGACAATTCCGTTTCTCACGCCAGCGCGCGAGCGGCTGCTGGAATACGACGTGTCACGCGCAATTGCGCGGGTAATTAGCGCGGAGCGGCCGGTCATTGGAGTCATGAGCGCGCTGCCTGTCGCCGGCCAAATGGTTCCGGGCCAAATGATGCTTCAACAACAAAACGAGCGGCCCTGGATTCTCTACTCGGAATTGCAGCGGGATTTCACCGTCCGCAACATCGATCTGAAAGCGGATAAAATTCCTGAAGATGTAAAGCTGCTACTCATAATTCATCCGAAAGGAATTCCAGACGCGACTGAATTTGCTATCGATCAATTCCTTTTGCGTGGCGGAAAATTGGTAGCGTTTCTTGATCCCGATTGCGTCCTTGATCCGCAGGCCAGCGGCAGCGTTGTGCCCGCTTCCAGCAGTTCGTCTCTGGACAAGCTTCTGAATGCATGGGGGCTCAAATTCAACACCTCACTCGTTGTGGCAGATCTCAATCACATGGGACGCACGCGACAAGGTCAGTCGCCCGCCGTACTCGCCCTTGGGGAAGACGCGCTGAACCAAAATGACGTCCTCACAGCTCAAACTGACGCCGTGATGGTGTTGGCCGGTGCATTTACGGGCACGCCGGTCGCAGGACTTAAAGAAACCGTACTGATCAAGTCATCGCAAAACTCGCAATTGATTGCTCCAATTATCGCGCGTGGATCCGGCGAGGAGATTATGCACAATCTCAAGCCGTCGGGGACTGAATATCCGCTGGCTCTCCGATTAACCGGAAAACTGAAGACCGCTTTCCCGAGCGGAGCCCCTGCGCCGTCCCCATCGCCATCGGCTTCACCGACACCCACGAAACCTGAACCATCGCCGAGTCTCAAAGACTCAAAAGGCGAAACGAGCATCGTTCTTTTTGGGGATGTGGACATGATCCAGAACCAAATAGCTGCCACAGAGATGAATAATCTGTTTGGTGGACACGTATTCACGCCGAACAACGGAAACCTCGCCCTGGCAGAGGGAGCCATTGAGCAATTGAGCGGCGACAGTGATTTGATCGCCATGCGCAGCCGGGCCACAAGCATGCGGCCATTCACTGTGATTCGCGAGATGCAGGCCAAAGCGGAGGCGCATTATCAGGATTCCATCCGTCAATTGGAGAGCAGCCTTGGCGAAACGCAGCGCAAATTGAGTGAACTGCAGCAAACCAAACAGAACGGCCAGCAATTTATCCTTTCGCCGGAGCAACAAAAGGAGATCAGCAGCTTCCGCCAAAAAGAAGCGAACATCAAAGCGCAGCTCAAGGAAGAACGAAGAAATTTGCGGGCTGACATCGATTCGCTGGAAAACCGGCTCAAGTGGGTGAATATCGCCGCAATGCCGGCGCTGGTAGCCTTCTCGGGGGTGCTTCTCGCTATTGGCCGCAGACAAAGCCGCGCAGCGCGCTGATTCTCTTTGATGAAACGCAGACACATCATAATTCTACTCCTGCTCGTGCTCATACTTGGCGCGACCGGATTAGTTTTGCAGAAGCGAAATCAAAGCCAGTGGAGTGAATCGGCTGCGCCCGAAAATCGTAAAATCCTTGATTTTCCGGTCAACGATGTAGCGCGCGTGGACATTCGCAGCGCCAAAGGAGAAGTTCATCTTGAGAAAAAGGATGGCGTTTGGGTCGTAGCTGAGAAAGGTGATTATCCGGCCGATTTTCAACGGGTGAGCACTCTCATTCGGCAGCTCTGGGAACTGCGACCCGTCCAGCAAATCAAGGTCGGTCCCTCGCAATTCGGCCGACTCGAGCTGATGGAGCCCGGCCAGACCGCGAATGGCCAGCCGACAGCAGCTGCACGCAGCGACGCGAGCCCGGTCGGCACAGTCGTGGAGTTAAGAAAACAAAACGACGAAGAGCTGGCGAAAATCATCGTCGGCAAAGGAGTTATGGCAAAAGAGAGCGGCGAGGAAAATTTTGGCCGGTTCCCCAGCGTTCCGAGGGGACGATATGTATTCGCTCCTGGCAAGAGTGAGCAGGTCTCTCTCGTCAATCAACGTCTCGAAGTCGATGCGCAACCGCAATCATGGCTCCGGCATGATTTCATCAAGATCGAAAATCCGGAATCGATCAGTTTAACAAGTCAAACCGGACCGAAACACTGGACCCTCACACGCGCTGACGCGAAAGCTGATTGGAAGCTCGCTGATGCAAAGCAAAACGAAGAAGTCAACAAAGCAGCGACCGGCTCGTTCCCAGGGCTTCTAGCGTCGCTCCGTTTTACAGATATTCTGCCGCCCGATGCAAAACCAGAAGAACACGGCCTCGACAAACCGGACGTGCTCAGCATCCAAACCTTCGACCATTTCAATTATACTCTCAAAATCGGTAAACCGTCGGGCGACAACTATTCCATGAGCGTGTCTGTAACCGCAGATCCGGTGAAGCAACGTGCAACGTCGCCCGGTGAAAAAGCCGAGGACCAAACAAGATTGGATGAAGAGTTCAAAACGCATCTCAAACAATTGGAAGAAAAAGCTGCCGGGGAAAAAGAGTTCGAAAAACGGATTTACCTCGTTCCGAAATCCTCGGTTGATCCTTTCTTAAAAGATCGCGCCGACCTGCTCGCGAAACCAGGGGCGTCGCCCACGCCATCAGCAATACCGCGAAAGATGCATTAGCGAATCGAAAGCGAGGATCACCGTTGCGGTCGAACCGATTCAACGATTACGTAAAGGAATAACACCATGGCGACGTATATTAGTTTGGTGCAATTTACAGAGAAAGGCATCCAGGCTGCCAAGAACACAACCGAGCGACTAGCTGAATGGGCTGCGAAGGTGCAGTCAAAGGGAGTTACCATCAAACAGATGTACTGGACGCTTGGTCAATATGACCAGGTGTGCGTTTTCGAAGCTCCGGATGACGAAACAGCGGCCAGCGTCCTGCTCTCAGCGGACATGCTGGGCAACATACGGACACAGACGCTGCGCGCTTTTACGAGCGCCGAAATGGAAAAAATTCTTGCGGAAATCCCCTAACGATCTTCACAGGATTTTAAAGAGCGGTCAACACATCTTCGGTGATCGCGGATTTCACCGACAACGCAGCGCTATACTGTGCCAAGAATCACAGAACGAATCTCGGTTCCGCCGCTGCGCAGAATCCGGCCCCACAGCGTTCGTTGCGCACTAAGATCGACGCGCAATAGGAGTGGTTGCAGTGGTGGTCTGTTGAATGACTTCTCTTCGGAGAGAACTCGTCGTGCGTCCTCTTGCGCGGGTCCACCAGAGCACAATCGGCGAGGCGATAAAGATCGAGGAATATGTGCCAACCACTACGCCGATGATGATGGCCAGCGAAAAATCGCGTAACACCGCGCCTCCAAAGAAAAATAAACAAAGAATTGGGATAAGCGTCACTGTGCTGGTGAGAATCGTGCGGCTGAGCGTTTGGTTAATGCTCGCATTCATGATCTCTTCGATGGTGCCGCGTCGCCCGCTCGCCAACCCTTCACGGATTCGGTCGTACACGACGATGGTGTCGTTAATCGAATAACCGGCGATCGTCAGCACTGCGCCGACCATCGTGAGCGTCAGCTCGCGGCTGAGTAGCGCAAAGATCCCTACGGTCATGAGCACATCGTGCAACAACGCGACGATGGCACCGACGGCAAACGAAAGTTCAAACCGAAGTGTTACAAAGACTAAAATGCCCAAAATACCGAGACCCAGCGCAATGAGGGAACTTTTCGCCAGCTCACCGCCAACGAGGGCGCCGACGCGTTCCGAACCTTCTACATGAAACCCAACGCTCGGCAGCGTCTGCATGATTTGCTTTTCCACCTTATCGCTGGTGTTTAACGGCGTGCGAATCGTTATGTAACCCTTTCCACTCTGCGCGGATTCTTGAATTGCCGCATCCGCAAGGCCAATCGGCTGTAGCGCCTGCCGAACCTGACCCACGTCAATCGTGTGCGGCGCGCTCAACGTGATCAGGTCACCACCGCGAAAATCAACGCCGAAATTCTTATCGCCCCGAAGGTAAAAGGCCGTGCCTCCCGCGATTAACAATGCAAGCGAGCACATGCAGGCGATGAATCCTTTGCCGAGGAAGTTGATGTTTTGCGCTGAAATGAGATGCAACATCGAGATGCGCTTCACGCGTCCCGTATCCACGAGCCACCCTAAACAGTTCCGCCCCACGATCAGCGCCGTGAATAATGAAGCCAGGATGCCGAGCGTTAGTGATATGGCGAACCCTTTGACCGGCCCGCTCGCTTTCCAAAACAGAATCGCCGCGGTAATGAGCGTCGTTACGTTCGCATCGAAAATCGAACTGAACGCTTTCTCGTAAGCTGTATTCAATGCCACTTTGAGCGATTTGCCGGCAGCCATTTCCTCGCGCAATCGCTCGAAAATGAGCACGTTTGCGTCGACTGACAGGCCGATTGTCAAAATAATCCCGGCGATGCCCGGCAGTGTGAGCACGAAGTGAAACATGGTCAGCGCGCCCAGGAGCAGGATAAGATTGATGATCAGCGCGAGATTCGCGACCAGCCCGGGAACTTTGTAGTAAATTGCAACGCAAACAATCGTGATGGCCAGGCCAAGCAATCCAGCGAGGATACTCGCCCGGATTGAATCAGCTCCGAGTGTAGGCGAGACGCTTCGCTCTTCTTCGATGCTCACCGGCGTTTGCAGCGGGTTCTGAAGCACGCTGGCCAGGATTCGCGCTTCTTCTTCTCTGAAGTTGCCGGTGATTTGCGCGTCACCGCCGTAAATCGCATCCTGAATAACCGGCGCCGATTGTATGAGGCCATCGAGAACAATGGCGAAACGATGATGAACATTGGCGGCGGTGATGCGCCCGAACTCCTTCGCGCCTACAGCATCAAAGTGCAGATGAACGACCCAGCCCTCTTTTTCATAAGAGGCGGCCGCGTTCGAAACATGCTCGCCGGAAAGATCAGCTCTCTTTTTTACGAGCAACCGTTCTTCAACTGGTTTTTCGCCCTCACGCTCCAGTTTGTAGCTTTCAATGTGGTATTCAGGCGGAATCACATCCTTTCCTTCATCGATAGCTTTCAATTTTTGGCCGTTGTCAGGATAGACCAGCCGGAACTCGAGTTTTGCCACACGTGAGAGCTGATCCCGCGCTTCCTGAATTTTCGCGGTGTCCAATCCCGGGATTTGAACCAGAATCCGATCGTTGCCGACGGGGCTGATAATCGGTTCGCCGCCGCCGAAGTAGTCCACGCGTTTCCGAATAACCTCGACTGCCTGGTCGAGCGTCCCCTTGGTGATCGGCTTGTCGCCCGGTTTCAACCGGATGAGAAAAGACGTGCCGCCCTGGATATCGAGACCCAGCGCAATCTTCTTTTTCGGAGGCCAGATCGTCGCGATGCTAAACGCCACGAGCAACAGCATCAGCGTGATAGCGAGCAGGCGTTTTCGCGGTCCATGGTCGGTGGCGAAGTACCACCCGAAGAGAAGGAGCATACCCAGGCCGATGAAAAATGTAAGCGCAGGAGTCATCGATTACCGTCCATTATCGCTTCAACGCATTAACGCTTCAACCGTTCAAGCTTCTTTGAGCACATTGGCAACGGCCGACTTGTCGATCTCGATTTTTACGTTGTCAGCTACCTTCAATAGCACCGTGGTCTCCTTTACATTCGCGATAAGACCGTGAATGCCGGCGTTGGTTACCACTCGATCACCACTCTTCAGACTCGAAACCAATTTCTGCTGCTGCTCCTGGCGTTTCTTTTGCGGCCGGATCATCACAAAATACATGATGACGAAAATGAAAATCAGTGGCACGAAAAACGAACCTATGCCACCGCCAGGGACGGCCGGAGGCGATCCCGTTTGAGCCTGAGCCAAAATCACGCAGAGCATATCGAAAAATTGGAGAGCGCACCTTAAGCACGAACGCTTCCGCTGCAATCGTTCTTTCGCATTAGCCGTGAAACATCTGCGCGGAACCGGCCGCTGCACGGATCCTGTCACCGCAAATAGAGCCTTCTCGGCGAGGCGAAATGGCTCGGCCTTCAGCAGAGCACGGTTGAGAGCTGCGTCGCCAGGCGCATTATCACCGTGTTAGACAATTCATTGTTAAGGAGCGTTTTCCCATTCTCATTGGACGCATCGAAATCTACGACGCCCCAAATCTTGTCATCTCGATCTCGAATCGGTGCGGCGAGGACGTAACGCAGATTCGGCTTTATGTTGCCCTTGGCCTCTTTGAATCCCGCGGGGAGAGGCTGAACTTGGTCTTCGGTTGATCCTTCGGTTCGGCGCATCTTGTTATCCAGATAGCACCTGGTGACAACAACTCTCGAGGCTGCCTCCTCTTTGATTGCAAACCGAGTTCGTCCGATCTCCTCGTCGGAAGGGTTCGGATCCCAGAAATATCGGCACACCAGTTCGTCGCCTTCTTTCCGAAAGATGAACGCCCGTAAGCTCGCCTGCTCCGGTGTCGTTGGCACACTCATAGCCCTGCAAACGGTTTCCAAGGAATTCTCCACCAGCTTGAACAGCTCCATGGAGCGCTTTTTGGATTCCTTTTGAATTGCATCTGCGATCTGAGTACACACAGGGCCTAGCGCCGCCTTCGGGTTGTCGACCCGACTCCCATCGTATTCACCGGTCACGACTCCCAGAAGATCGGTTGGCAATCGCATCTTCGATGGCTGCCTTGGCTTAATAATAAAGCTTTTTTCTTTGCCGAGCCGCCCAATAAACATTCCCAATTCGAGAATCACATTGTCCCGAACGGTCTTCTGCGCTTTGCCTCGAATTTTAAGGTCATCGTCAGGTGAAAAAACAAAGACGCCAAAGTCGGATGCTCGCAGCGCGCGCATCAATTCGTCGATTGTATTTTGCCCTAACTGAAACACATCCTGTGCCCAGGTAGTGACCTCTGCCGCCTCGTCTAAATTCTGTTGAACGGCTAATGCCAGCCGCTCCGCTTCTTTTGAAGAAGCAACAAAAACTCTTGGTCGCGCCGACATCGTGTTTGGTTTCAGCCGAGATTGATAGTTCCCAAAGTGGCGCTGGTTCGTCAATCACATATCCATTTTAGGACGGACATTAGATTCTCCGATTGCGTGTCACGATGGTTATCAACATCGTCGAGCCTCCGTCTGGCTCGAAATCCATTCGGAACGAAGTTGGACGCGAAGTGCTGTTACTTACCAGGTGACTCAAGCTATGTCCTCGCTAAAGCTTTAGTACTGGACTATCACTGCTCCCCACTTACCGACATTCGCTTCTTGTAATTGGCGAGCACTAACACATTAGCACACTCGATTGCGCTGAACTCGTTTTCGATCTCGTTCATCGGGACGCCTGTTCTGGGATGATACCAATCGAACTGCCGGAATCGGTCCGCAATCGCTCGCTGAGTCGGAAAGTCAGCTCCATGTCGAGCGTAGATTTCATTGATTGCATAGCGTAGCTCGGCATAGCTCATGGCGGCCGCCTCCTGATCCGTCATCATTCTTGTTCGCGTTTGAGGAAACCTTTCGCCGTTCAGAAAACTCACTGCAGATTGATCCTGAGCAACCGCTTGGGGTGCCGATGGTTGGTACAGCGAAGAATTAATCGACGAAGGATTCAATCTGGGAGACTCGGTCGGGGCAACAGATGGCGTTTCGATACCATCAGACTCGTGAGCATGATAGTGATGAGATTCAAGCGGCTCAGGTTCCGGCGTACGCACGATCCGCACATTCGAACTTGGACCTATGTTCGTCACCGGAGCCGCTGGGAAGGCATTATAATTCGGAGCTATCGGAGCCACTGGCGCGACGGGAGCCACCGGAGCTGCTGGCATCTGAGGCGGCATCTCGATTCGAGTCTGGGCAGGTAGTGTAACGACGCTGAAAATCGCCGTCATCGCTATCACTCCTGAGGTGGAACAGAGAAACAGATTCTTCTTCACGGCATCGAGGATTCTGCTTGTTTGTCCCGACAACGTCGAGATCAAAATGCCCGTCAAAGCTTTTGATTGCACGAGGGCTCACGTCGAATAAATGGCTGGCAATATGCGGCGAACAACTTCCGCCTACGGCCTGTGCGATCGTGCCAACATATATTCATCCAGATTTTTGAGGTGAAACACCGAGCCGGAACTCCATTGGAATCGGGTTCGGCTTCAACGCCGCGAACTGGCGCACATTTAGGAAGTCCGGGCCGCGCGATAAATGGGGATTTAGAATTCCTTTTTAATTGGCGGATGGCGAATGATTCGGCGACAATCAAAGGAGCGCACAATGAAAACAACACTGGTGTTGGCCATTGCACTGATGCTCGCAGGCTGCGGATCAATGGAAAAGGATGTTCGAAACTATGGTGCGCCCCCAACTTCCGCGGGACCGCTTGCAGGTCCCGGTGACCGCATAGCGGTGGACACGGTATGCGTTTGCCCTTGACGAAAGAATTAGCCTTGCCGCCAAACCTACCGGCCTGATTTGCTGATAAACTTCCTCTTCGGCAAAACGGGTGCGGATGAAATTCTGAATCCACGTGCTAAACTCTGGCGCAGAAAAGGCTTTCGGGGGTATAGCTCAGCTGGTAGAGCGTCTCGTTCGCAATGAGAAGGCCAGGGGTTCGAATCCCCTTACCTCCAGTCTCCGCTCTCTCTCTCCGCGGCGAAAAGCGGAGACGGTAGCGCCGAAGCTTTAGCGAAGGCGGACATTTTCCCTTCAACATGAAGGCGGCGAGCTACGACTCGGCAAGACAACAAGTAACAATGGCAAAGTTCTTGTTACGTTCTTCAAAGTCAACTTGATCCTGAGCCGTTCTATACAGGCTTGACTGACGACTTGCGGCTAAGGTTAAAGCGGCACAACCCGGGGCGGGTCCTTCACGCGAAATGGAAACCTTGGGATCTGAAAACTTAGTTTGCATTTTGTGATCGATCTCGGGCGGCACAATTCGACGATATTTGAAATCGTCCTCTGGTAGGGCATTTGCTAAAAAGCGCCTGTAAAACGGCGGCTGAGTTACACTCCACCCAATTTTCCAGTCTCCGCTCGGGTTGCCGACGGGCGGAGTCGCCTTGTAATGTTGGTTTGAAAAAGATTGAATCAGCGCGACGAGGTTGAAAGAGCCTGATTTTGCACCACTTATGAATCGCGCCGTCCGACAGGGCTAGAAGTGAGAAATATGAGCGGTTTTTAGCTCTTACCGCAAAGGTTTGCGAATGTTTTGTGATGCCGGGTTGGGATTGGCCCGAACGTCCAGGAAGATCGCACAATGGCCTTCTTTATAGTACGCCAGTCCAAATCCATGGCTCTCCCCAAACTCGGCGACTTTTATCCTTCGATCTTCTTCGGCTATCGGCCAAGCGCTCCAATTCCTTCTCGTATCCCCAATCGCTAGGCTTCAGCCGCAACTGAGAATTGGTATGAGCGGGAGAGTCCGAGAGGACAATCTGTTCGAGCAGTCTCGATTAACCCGGCGAGAGTATTCATCAACGCGAACTTTCAAAATAAATCGAAAGCCTTCCCTTACTTGCGCGTAAAAAAAATGGCTAGGCATAGCGGGTAAAACCTCAAGAGCTACGTTGAACTAAAATGGGACAGGCGGCGCCGAGCTGTGTGGTTGCCAAACACCGCCTATACAGATCGGAAAACGTAGATGGGTTTTACCGAAGTGTTGTCGAGGCAATTCGTACATAACTTGAGTTCGTTGCGTCAAGGCTATTCGCGAGGGCGACCTCCGCCTTTCAAAGGTCTAAAAATTAAATCCCACCTTTAGGCGAAACAACTGGCGTGTCTCCTCGGCGAAGGTTTGTCCATCTGCGGGCTCACCTACGCCCTTGCCGTAAACCTGATAGTTCCAGGTGAGCGTGGCCCACCAGCGCTCCTGTGAGTAATGAATGCTCGGACCAGCATAAAACACGCGGTGCTCAAAGTTATACAGGTCGAACAGCGGATATTCCCACCGGGTATGAATTTCCACGCCAGCGAACCAGTTTCTGGCAAAACGATAGGCCACACCTCCAGCGCCTTCGAAAGCGAGTTCCCTCGGATATTGCTCAGCCGGCTGTTTGCCCCAAGCCCATTCCGCACCGAGATCGAGTGCGCAAATAAGCCGATCGTCCAGGAAATCTTTTTGGAGATCGATCTCAGGCTTCAAATAACGGTCGTGTTGGGGCAGACCATCGACTTCATCATTGATTAAATAGCCAGCCTCGAGTCGGACAGCCAATCCCAATGGATCCTTGAAGGGACTAAGAATGCGGTATTTAGCTGACCCTTCCACCCCGCCGAACCGGTAATTGTCCTTGTCATCCAAAGCATCGCGTTCTCCGTCCACTTTTTGATTGTAAAAATAATGCTGTTCAACCGAAAGACTCGCTTGGAATCGATCCGTGAATCCATATTCCGCTTCCGTCTCAAAATGAGTTCCGTAGTACGTTCCTTCGCTTTTTCCTTCACCCAGTGTAATGAACTGATAAGCCTCCCAGCGGTTCGCGGGGAGTGTCTCAGCGCCGCGTACAAATCCCCAGAGTTGCTCGTCCCCGCGCGCGACAGAAACGCAAAAACAAATCGTAACTGCGAACATCAATTTTTTCATCAACCACGATTTGTAACATCGCTCCACCGGCTCTGCTGCCGGAGCATTGCTAATTTTTAACGCCGAATTGCAAGAAAGCCCGACGATCCGACTTTTGCACGTGCCCTGCACTGGCATTTGTAGGAGCTTAACAAGGCGCCTTCCTAGCGAGCGGGCACACACGAATTTGATTCAAAACCGAATCGACGAAGCAGAAGTCCATCCAAGGGATCTCCGCAGAGCATAATCTTTGTGTGCGAACCCAACAAGGGTATTTCCGCATTGTTTGTGCCGCCTGTGCGTGTCATCCAATGCGGGAAAACCGATTATCCCGAGACGATCTCATCTGTCTGTAGCCGCTGTAAAAAACCAAACTCGCCGCCGCCACGGGGCGGAGACTGTCGCGCCGAAGCTTAGCGAAGGGCGGACATCCTTTGACTTTCACATGTGAGGGCGGCAGGCGACGACCTCACGGGCGTGCATTAAATGACCTTTGGTGCTGAGCATTCGACCACGTTCCCGACCTTTTTCAAACGCTTCAACTGTTCAACGCTTCGACGATTGTATTTGATCTCCAGTCGCGGTTTCTGCCATTCTCACCAGTTATGCGACTGTTAGTTGAGATTTTGATCGTGGCCAGCGTGATCTATTTTGGATGGGACAAACCTTACAAAGAATACGCAGCCCGAGCGAACAAATCCATTACAGCCAAGCTCGATGGCCTCGGCGGGACCCTACAAAAACATCAGGATTCCTCCGTCAAGAGGTACTAGTATTGGCCAGACGATCATCAGCACGATTCACTGTCTCTCTAATCACACCCAATTCAGCTGCCGATTGATTTCAACGCTTTAGCGATTCACGGTTCAACGACCTACGATCGCCGGCCGCAATTCCCTGATAAGAGTCCGATCTTTTGACGGCCGGAAATTAATCTCGCTTAAGCCATATCTTCCCCTAGGGGGACCAAAGCCCTCTCCCTAGGGGTGCTTCTTAGCGAAGAATCAGGAGGTGTTCTGTTTAATTTTGTTTGAACAGAATAAAAGCATCAGTTAAAACACGCGCCTTTATTCATCTGTAATAATAAAGATGAGCAGGCAAATACGAAGGTAAAAGTGAAGATTAAGTTCCCTCCCAGAACAATAATCTCCCTGACAACTGCCGGGTCGTTGGTGAAGCACCCGGCGCCGGCAGTTGCAACTTATACCGCTGCACGTAGCGGCCTTCAAAGCGTTGCTCCTCTCAAACATTCCTGGGCCGGACAGAATTCATTCCAATGAAACCAAAATTCGCCCCGGAACAAAAAATCGTCTCGACGTGGGCTCAGGTTAAGCCTGCGCGTTCCAGATCGATCTTAAATTCGGCAATATTTAATTCATCCTAGCTGTGAAGTAGCCCTGAAACAATTGACCCCCCAGACGAAAAACCGCGCCGGGAGAGCGTAATTCCTCCCGGCGTGTTCTCTGTTGGATGCGAACCGTTGAACGCGATCGAAAAGTGAAAAACAAGTTTACCCCCGGAACAAAGATCACTCTGGCAACTTTGGGGTTACTGTCACTGGCGGTCATACTGTATGCCGCCAATCCAACTCCCTTTGCCACTGTCAACACTCCCGTGGGCGTGGCCGCTTCAACCACCGATCTGATCGCCACCGAATACTGCGGTCACAACGTCGATACTATTGATTGTGAAGGGAA
>DASTMV010000137.1:0-50996 GCA_035713885.1 Candidatus Udaeobacter sp.
ATTTCATTTTCCTTTCTCGCTGGGTTTAGTTGTGTCGGTGACACCGAAGAGCACTTGATGTCCTCCCTGAATGTCCTTTTCTGGAATCAGATCCTCGAGGCGAATCAATTTGCCCCGGGCGCGTTTGCGCCCTTTGTTTTCTGATCCTGAAGCCGGTGCATCTTTTTTATTCTTCGGCGTATTCACCTTGGTTATGCTGATATCAGTATCTGTGCCAAGTCTCGAATAGTCAGGTATAAATAGGGTTGCCACTATGCTGACCATTAAACGAGAGGCATTTAGACACCGAGTTATTTATCCACCCCGACGGGGCCCTCGCCGCGAGCGAGAGATTGAGCTTCAATATTAGACCATCTTGGCTAAGATTTAGGCCGATGGTGCTTCATCTTTAGCCATACCTCGGAGATAGCGGGAGAGAGTCGATCGCGAAATGCCAAGTAAGCGGGCTGCTCGTCGCTGGTTTTGATTCACGTGATCGTACACGAATCGAACGTGACGTTGCATCGCGTGCTCCAGTGAGAGATCACCACTAACATTAGCATCCTGATGGTTCGCCAAACAGTTGGACGCGGGTTTCTCCCGTTCCGATTGCGTTGGATTGGGCTTGAGATCGGAGGGAAAGACAACATGCTCGGGGAGAACCACAGAATCATTGCAAAAGAGGGTCATGGTCCGCACCGTGTGACTTAGCTCGCGAAGATTCCCTGGCCACTCGTATCGAACCAACTTGTCCATCGCATCAGGGTGAATGGCCGTGATGTGTTTGCCTTCCCTAGCCGCAGCACTCTGCAATTCCGCCGCAATCAACGCCGGCAGCTCTTCAAGCCGTTCTCGAAGAGCAGGAATAAGCAGGGTAAGCCCGTTGAGTCTCTGGTACAGGTCCTCTCGAAGTTTTCCCATCCGCACCCGTTCTCGCAAAGAACAATTCGAAGCGCAGATAATTCGCGCGTCGGAAGTGAGCATCCGTTCGGAGCCCAAACGCTCAAATTCGCCGTACTCAAGGACCCGCAGGATTTTTACCTGCGCGAGCGGACTCATTTCCGAAATTTCATCTAGAAAAAGCGTGCCTCCGTTGGCGAGTTCGAACTTTCCTTTAACGGTTTGTTGTGCGCCGGTAAACGCTCCGCGTTCGTGACCGAATAACTGACTCTCGAGCAATGTATCGCTAATCGCTGAAGCATTAAATGCGATGAATGGCCGGTTTGCTCGCCCCGAGGAATTATGGATGGCTTGGGCGAGCAATGTTTTGCCAGTGCCAGTCTCACCTAGTAACACCACCGGGACATCGGATCGCGCAGCAAGCGAAGCCAACTGGAGGCAACGCGCCATGGCGTCATTGCTTGTAGTGAGGTCTTCGAGCTTTAACTTGGACGGTCTTTGGTGCATCGATGCTTACTGCTTTATTCGCTCACGGAATTGCCGAATGGGTTCCAGTGCATATTCAATTAACGTCCGGTTACCAACAATGATGTGTGCGTTCCCCTGCATTCCAATGCGCAGAGGCAGAGCTTGTCCTGCTGGTGAGGAGATTTCGTAACTATCGAGTGATCCTAGCGCAACGAAGCGGGATTGGTTAGTGTTAGCTACCGCTGACGGACTGATCCAGTCGACCCTTCCAGTTACAGTACCGTAACGCTGATAAGGAAAGGCTTTGAAAAAGTATCGGACGCGCTGAGCTATAGCGAGTCTGGCAAGACCGGCTTCATTTAAGGTCATTCGAGCGCGCGGCTTCGAACCTTTCGGCGCCAACTGACACAGGACTTGTCCCTGCTGAACAAAACTGCCTGCGGTTCGCTGGTCCATTGAAATGACGATTCCATCGTACGGGCTGCGAACGGTGAACAGAGTCCGGTGAGTATTTTCCAAATCTGTTTTCAGAGCCGCGATGCGCATCTTTAGATTTTCGATTTCGGCCTGTTCCTCACCGCGCTGCCGAGCGTGCTCCGTTTCCATTCGCTGACGATCGAGAGTAACCTGCTGTAAGGCTCTTCGAGCGAAGCTCAAATCCTTCTCTGAACCCGCTAAATCCAGTTTCAACTTTGCAAGGTATATTTCCGATTCACCTCTCTGCTTTGCTACTTTCTCCATTCGCGTGACCAATTCTCTGCTGGTTTGTGCATGGCTTTCGCGAAATGTTACTTCGCTTTTGGCCTGCTCGATCGCCTCGCTCTTAACCCCCAGTTGTGCACCGTAGGCAATCTCGCTTCGGGTAAGGCTTGCCTGTTTAGTTCGCAAATCTTCGTTGAGCGTGCGGAGCTGTGTATCGTCGCTGCCAATCTCTTCAGAGCGAAGAACAAACAATTCTTCGTCGGCCTTTACGGGTTGGCCCTCGCTGGCAACGACGCGGCTTATTATCGCCTGCCGCGGCGCCTGAATGCGGTCACCGCCCTTTGCAGGAATTAAGATGAAACGACAATCAACTGTTTCCGGCAACCGCAAAAGAATGGCGATCAGCAAAGCAAAGAGAAATGCCCCAATTAACAGCCATGCTGTTGAGCGAATAATCCATGGAGGCGGATCCTGTGGTAATAGGTCCGATTCGGTGTCGAGTGAGTCACGTTGAGTTAGTTGTGAGCTCATCAACACCGCTGTTAGATCCCGAGTTGCTGGCTCGAAAGGTAGTAATACAACCCACGCTGCGCCATTAACTCATCATGGGTGCCAATCTCGGCAACGCTTCCTTTTTCAAGTACGACGATCGAATGTGCGTCTCGAATAGTGCTCAAACGATGCGCGATCACGATCGTGGTCCGACCGGCCATTAACCGCCCGAGGTTCTCCTGAATCGCTCGTTCCGATTCCGTGTCGAGCGCGCTGGTTGCCTCGTCAAAGATCAATACAGGTGGATTGTTATAGATCGCTCGAGCGATGGCGACACGCTGCTTTTGACCACCTGATAAGGAAAGCCCTGATTCTCCAATCTTTGTCTGGTACCCCAGCGGCAAGCGCATGATGAAGTCATGGGCGGCGGCAGCTTGCGCAGCTGCTAGAACACGATCGAGGTCCGGCTCAGGATCACCAAATGCGATGTTCCGGGCGATCGTGTCATTAAACATGTGGTTTTCCTGAAGAACAGTGCCGATGTGTCGTCGGGCGTCGCGATAATTCAGAGTCTTTAAATCGACGTTGTCGAAAAAGATCGCTCCCTCCGTAGGCTCTAGCAGGCCTGCGATCAATTTGATGAGTGTTGTCTTGCCGCTTCCACTCCGCCCTACCAATGCCACCGTCCGGCCCGGGACAAGGTCCAACGTAACGTTCTTTAAGATATCGGGCGACTCCGGACCGCCATACTTGAAGCTCACTCCCTGTAACTCGATCCGACCTTCGAGACTACGGACAGGAACGAGTCGTAACCGGTCATGACCCTGCTCGGGCTCCTGCTCAAAGATATCACTCAAACGATTCAGCAGGACAGAAGCGAGTTGCATGTTGTCCCAAACTCCCAAGACGCGTAAAATGCCCGCATAGGCCATTGCAGTGAGTGCGCTAAACGCAACAAACCCGCCAAGAGTCAAATTTCCGTGAATGACTTGCAGGGAGCCCACCCATAGAAAAATCACCGTGGACAGGAGGCCGATAGTTCGCAGGACACTGTCCCAAGACATCCCGATGAAGGTTGCCTTAAAAAGTTTTTGAGAGACCGATAGAAACTCGTTCAGCATAGCATCGCGAAACGCACCTTCGGCGGCTGCAGCTTTAACAGCTTCAATGCCCTTGATTGCGTCGATCTGATGCGAACTGTACTTGCCCTGGCTTTCTTCCACATGCTGATAGAGTGGGCGCAGCACCTTCATTGAAAAAATCATGAGTGTGACGTACAAGGGCGTTGTCGCCAGAAATGCAATAGTGAGTACTGGACTGTATATCGCCATTAAAATCACTGCCCCTGCGAGGAAAACGAGCGCCAGTAACGCTCCAACTCCCTGTTGTACCGCCAATTGCCGAAGTTGCCGCGCACCTTCGAGGCGGCGCTGAATGTCGCCTGTTTTGCGGCTTGTAAAATAGCTCATCGGCAACGACAAAAGTTTCCGGCTCAAGAAATCGAGAACTGCTGTGTCAAGACGCACGGCTGCGAAGGCCAGCAAATATTCCTGAGCAAGTGTAGAGAGCTGCACAAAAACGAGCGCCGCGAGCATGCCGAGCAGGATCGTTTTCAACAGCCCTAGCTCGTTTTCGACGATGACCTTGTCGACGACAATTTGGGTGAATACAGGAAAGAGCAACTGCAGGAACGTGACCATGACTGCAAGTCCCAGTGCTTCCAGCAAGATTACCTTGAACCGCGAAAGAAACGGGAGAACCCAAGCCAGGGTTGGCTTACTTTCCGGAGTATGTTCGAATGCCGGTGTGTAATCGAATAGTGCTGCGTAACCGGTCCACTTTGTCTCAAATTCCGGCCGCGGAAGTTTTCGTAACCCAAAGGCAGGATCTGCCACGTGCACAAACTGCTCACCAATACCGTAGAGTACGATCCAATGGTTGCCTTCCCAGTGCACTATAGCCGGCAGTGGTATAAGTGGCAGATTGCGGAGCGAGATTTTCAATGGCCGCGCTGCCAATCCGAGTTCGGTGGCGGCATGAGAAATCGCTTTGAGGCTGGTGCCATCGGTCGCCGTGTGACAGAGCTGCCGAATTCGTGCCAAGCTTATCTTTCGACCAAAGTGCCGACAGATCATTCCCAGACAGGCAGCACCGCAATCCATCTCGTCGATCTGCATAATGTAATCGAGCTTTCGGAGGCGTTTACCCCGCTTACGGAACAAGCCTTGTTCATCCGCGAACGGCTCTTCACCGGTCTTTGTGTCCGTAAACGGCTGTTTGCCGTCGAGCTTGACTTTGTCGTGCACCTCTGTTTCGGCAGGCAGAAGTTCCGTTGCGAAATCGAGCGGAATACGTGCCTCTGCCTTTGCCTGATACAGGGCTAGCCGCTCGCTCAGCAATTTATCGAATTCTGGAAACCGCCGACGCAGGTCTCGTGCGGACCTCGGTTCAAGCGAAAGCAATTGGCAATCGGTGAATGCTTCTACCGATGCGGCGCGTCGCGAGTTGTTTAAGATCGACAGTTCACCGAAAAAATCGCCTTCGCGATAGAACGCCAGATTACGCTGGTAGCCGTCCGCGCCAGTAAACGCGCGCGCTCGTCCTTTCTCAAGGATGTAGAGCGGTCCGGCATCGTCGCCTTCTCGAACAATGAGATGTCCTTTTTCGAATGTCGCGGGGGCCAACGTGTCGATCATCCCGCGCAGTACTTGAATCGGTACTCGGCCGAAATTGCTGAACTGATAAAGGAAGCTTTGCAGAGCACGGTTGCGACCAGTCGTCTCAACGTACTGCTTTAGATCGGGCACTCGCCGGACTAGCTGAAGAAAGTCTTCGCGATCGATTCGTAGGAGATCAACCGCTGTGCTGCAGCGTACAGTGGCAGTTCGTGTTCCGCCCTCCGACAATGCCGCCTCACCGAAGGAGTCGCCTGGCTTCAATACCCCCAGCGGGATTTCATCACCGCCCGGTTTAATCTTAAGCGCGCGTGCACGTCCATTTGTTAAAACGTAAAATGAGTTGGCGACATCGTCTTGTTTTACGATTACGTCACCAAATTCATAATGTTCTTCCTGGAGGAGCGGCTCAATCGCGGCGAAATGCTCATCTGAAAGAAAGCGGAACACCGATGAACGACGCAAGATGTCGCTGTCTTGTATTTTCATTCCGCTGAAACAGGAACGCCCAATGATCGAGATATATATTTCGTCGCCAGCTCTGAAAAATGCCGTTTAAGCACGTGTTGATCGAGGCGTGATTTGACACCTGGATCGTCTGCCTGAGGCTCGATTTTGTTTATAATGCGACAGAGTTGAAATCCTTCGCCCTGTGGCATCAGCTCAAGCACGTCCCCAGGTGAGACGCTTAAGTATTTGTCTTGTGCATCTTCTGGAAGTTCTTCCAGAAGAAATTCCGTACGCCTGTAAGGATAACGCTGCTCTGTCGCGACTTCCTCCATCGACATCCCGTCCTGCTGAACACACAGCAGCGCTTCTTTGACAGCATCGCGTGACTCCAGTTCGATGATTTCTAGTTCAAGTCGCGTTAGCTGCAATCGCAAGCCGATCAATTCGCGTCGGCGGGCTTCGGGAACGAGCAGCCTATCGCAATGCGTGCGGTAGGCCGCTTCCATCGTCAACATTTCATCCAACCAGTGCGAATCACGTCCAAGTTCCTCGAGCCAATTTTCCACGCGTGCCGGCTGAATTTTCGTCCGACAAAACAGTTTCCGCTTCTCAGCGGCAATCGCCTCCGATGTGGGCTCTTCTTCAGCGCAACGGGCAGCGAGACGCCACATCAGCTTGAGCGTCATCTCCTCTAGTTCTCCGGAAAAAATCAATTCCGCGATGAACAACTCGCGCAACTCTGGCGCTGCATAAACATATTCGATCTCCTCGGAAGAAAACCCATCAGGAACCACACCGACGCAATATTGACGCGCGAAGTAATCACTGAAGTCATCGAATGTAAGAGCGCGATTTGCCAGCCACGCTTCCGTCTCCTCCGCGGTGATTAAATCATGCTGGTACCGAAACTGTTCTGCCGCAGCAGAAATTGCCGACTCGTCCAGCTCTAATTCTAATTCATCGGCGTGTTGCTCCGCTGCAACGTCACGCAGAAATTTCTGCCATTTGTCGTCAACCTCGCCTCTAAAAACAGCTGCATCGACAGCGTCGCGCACCATGTATTCCTGAGTTCCGCACGCGCACACGATTACGTCGAACGGCGATACTGGCTCTATGCTCGACATGAGAGCAGTTTCTACATCCTTTTAGCAAAAATGTCGAGCTTGTCGCTTAGCCCTCAACAGCAACTTTGGAAATAGGATAGCCGAAGCGATTGTGCAGTTTAACGCCGGACAATCTTGCTGTTCGCCATGGCTTCGCATAAGCCTTAGGCATGAGTGCGACTGATGATTCAATGGCGTTCGGCGCGCCCGGAATTGAGCCGCGTTGGACCTCCAGCGCGAAAGAAGGCGTTGGCACAGCTTATCACACCAGTTGCCGTGTCTGGTTTACGCTGAGTCACGGTATCATCAACGAAATTTATTATCCGTACGTCGATCGACCGAACACGCGGGACTTTCAACTTCTAATCAGCGACGGCGAGACGTTTTGCCACGAAGAAAAGCGCGATCTCCATCACGAGGTCGATTATCCCGAGCGCGACTGTCTTTTTTATCGTCTTACAAACTCGGAGCCAGGCGGCCGTTATCGCTTAGTAAAACATGTGCTAGCAGATCCTCACCGGTCGGTGTTGCTCGTGCATACGCGGCTCGAGGTGTTGGACGAATCATTGCAGGGCAGGTTACAATTGTACGCACTGTTGGCGCCGCATGTTGCTGGCTTTGGCGCCGACAACTCAGGATGGTGTTCTGAAATCGGGGACAAAAAGTTGCTCCATGCAGAGCGCCAAAACGTGCACCTGGTCATGGGATGCAGCAGCGGTTTCTCTCGCCGCTCGGTCGGCTATGTCGGCTTTAGCGATGGTTGGCAGGATCTGATGAACAATTTCAAAATGGACTGGGAATTTCGAGCAGCTGTGAACGGAAACATCGCGCTGACTGGCGCAATTAATTTGTCGCGCAGCGCTGAATTTACGATCGCCGTCGCCCTTGGACGCACTTATCAGGGTGCGGTTACAAAACTGTTTCAGTCTCTGGCGGAGCCATTTCAATCAAAGCGTGAAAGCTACGTTCGTCAGTGGCAACGCGCGGTCGTCCATTCCGAGTTCGATTTTAGCAGCGACACATGCGACGCCGGCGGAGTGTACCGTCTGAGTCGCTGCGTATTGCTGGCCCATGAGGACAAAGTTTTTCAAGGCGCAATGGTCGCTTCACTGAGTATTCCGTGGGGAGAAACCAAGGGCGATCAAGACATCGGCGGTTATCACCTCGTCTGGACACGCGACCTTGTGCAGAGTGCGAGCGCGCTCCTCGCTACGGGGCAGACCGGCACGCCTCTACGCGCGTTGATTTGGCTCGCCGCTATTCAGCGTCCAGACGGCAGTTTTCCGCAAAATAGCTGGATCGATGGGACCGCATATTGGTCTGGGCTTCAGCTTGATCAAGTCGCTCTGCCAATATTGCTGGCCTGGCGTTTGCATCGGCGCGATGCCCTCGGTCTATTCAGTCCCCGCGTGATGGTTGTGCGCGCCGCTTCACGCTTGATCCTGCAGGGTCCGGTGACTGCGCAGGACCGGTGGGAAGAAAATGCCGGCTATTCACCTTCGACAATTGCGGTGGTAATCGCCGCGCTTGCTTGCGCCGCGGACTGGGCCGACGAATTCGGCAATAAAGAGGATGCGGAGTTTGTCCTTGCCTATGCGGACTGGCTGGCGGCGCACATCGAAGAATGGACTGTCACGACAAAGGGCGATTTAGTGGAAGGAATTCCTCGCCACTACATCCGCATTAACCCGGCCGATCCTGACACTCCTGACCCGCACGCCGATCCGAACACAACGATGATTCGCATAGCCAACGGCGGCGGTGTGCATCCTGCACGAAATGTTGTTAGCGGCGATTTCCTTCATCTGGTGCGATATGGGATCCGCCCCGCAAACGATCCGCTCGTGCGTAATTCTATCCAGGTCGTTGATCGCATCCTAAAACACGATCTGCCGCAAGGGCCGGGATGGCGTCGTTACAATCATGATGGGTACGGCCAAAAAGATGATGGCAGCGCATACGATGGAACGGGCGTCGGCCGATGCTGGCCGATTTTAACAGGGGAACGCGGACACTACGAACTCGCGGCCGGTCGCGATCCAAAACCATTCATCAAAACGATCGAGGATTTTTCAAACCAGGGCGGAATGCTTACGGAACAGATATGGGACACAGCGGACTTGCCGGGTGCGAGAATGAGATGCGGTGGTCCGACGGGAGCAGCGATGCCGCTTTGCTGGTCGCACGCAGAATATGTGGCCCTGGTATGCAGTAGTCATGATGGCGTTTGCTTCGCCCGGGTCGATCCGGCCTATCGCCGCTACGTTCTAAATCCAGTGTCCAGTCGTTACGAGATCTGGACTGCGCGTCATCCACTGCGGCATCTGCCGCGCGGCAAGATCTTGCGAATCATCCTGGCCGACGAAGCGACCATCACCTGGTCAATTGACAATTGGTCACAGACTAACAAGTCAGACACCATTCATCGGAACGAATTGAATCTTTGGTACGCAGATTTTGCAACTTCAGAATGGCCGGCTGGATCAACGCTTGTGTTTACATTTTTTTGGAAACGCGATCAACGCTGGGAAAACCGCAACTGGCAATTGAGCGTTACCTAGACTTGGCTCAGCAATCGCAGATGATGAACGGGTTTGAAAGTTGCATCTAGCTTTGCGCCACAAGACGTAGGGACAGCGGATCTTGACACGCTAGCTAACTTGCCCTCAAAAGCAGTAGTTTTGGTTCGTCAGGCAGGTAACGTTGGCGGCAATTCAAGCCGCTTTTCCCGTTCAATAGCTACTACGATAGTCCAACCGCCTATCACCAGATCGTGACGATGAGTTGTGAACTTGAAGGCCAGGGCGTGCTTCTGGGGACCGGTTATAAGCGACTCACAATTCCAGGCGCCGAGCATGCTTTTGGTTACTGGGGCGCTTTAGATACTGGCACCGGCAAGACGGTTGGACAAGACGTCATAGATTTTCTCGATGCACATTTAAAATGATTTATGCGATTGTGTAGATTAGGCAGACTTGTGAACAGTAGGCAGCTTTTTTTAGGATTCGTTCTCCTCGTCCGCATACAGGCGATGGACGCCAGCGATGCGACTTGGAAGCAGAATTCAGTTAGTAATGATTGGAACACAGCGGAGAATTGGAGACCGCAGACCATCCCAAATAGTACTGGGGCAATCGCGACGTTCGGAGGCTCGAATACAACTACTGTGCTGTGCCAGAAATCATCCGATGGCGTGTATGCCCATACGTATGTGGGAGATGTTGTGTTCGCGCCAGGTGCTAGTGCATACACGATTAGAATTACACCGGCCTCGGATGTGCTCTATCCATCTCTTATCGAGTTCCATCAGCACGGGATCGTGAACAACTCCGGGATTGTTCAGAACCTTGTTGCAGCTAACTCCGGCACGACCAAAGCATCCGGCGCAATTTACTTCGCCGGCGCAGCATCGGCTGGTGACAACGTCGTCATTACAAACGAGGGCGGAGCGTCGGCGAGCGGGGACGGCTATTATGGCGGCTTGACGGAGATTAGCGCGTACAATGGCGACACGGCGAGCGCAGGTAATGCGACGTTCATCAATAACGGCGGAACTGTGGACGGAAGCAGTGGCGGATTTACGTTCTTATTGCAAGCGTCGAGCGCGGAGGCCGCAACCTTTATTAGTAATCCAGGAGCTGTCTCCGGAGCGAATGCTGGTTATACCTGGGTAGCGCTGTACTCGCCCGGCAACATTCATAACTCCGCTTTTATTGCCAATGCCGCAACCGTGAGCGGGGCGGAAGGTGGCTGGGCGGAAATTGATGGTGGGACCTGCGAAGGAGCAAGTTTCACAGCCAATGGCGCCACAATAGCCGGTGCGCAGGGCGGCCAAATTTACGTTTATGGCGCGGATGGCTACGCCACATTTAACGGCAAAGGTGGTTCTGGGAGCGATGCCCAAGGTGGTTTAATCGATTTGTTTAATTTGCCTAACTCCGCTCAAACCATAGTGATTGCCGAAGCCGGGAGAAATGGGGGCCTTGGCGGCACTATCATGGCGGAAGAAGATGCCGTGCTAGATCAGGGACAGTTTCGGCTCCGTGGCAATGGCGCTCTCGATTTGACTAATGGAACGACCCAAAGTGTGAGCATTGGTTCGCTGGCTGGTAATGGCATGGTGTCACTTGCTGGCCACACTCTTAGTATCGGGAACAATAATCTGAGCACGACCTTTTCGGGATTGATCCAGGAAGATGGAAGTATCACAAAGGTAGGCACTGGAACGTTGACCGTAACAGGAGCAAATAATTATACTGGCGCTACGACCGTGACAGCCGGGACACTAAGAATAAACAACCAGACCGGTTCAGGGACCGGAACGGGGAATGTGAAACTCAATGCCGGTATTCTGGGAGGTCAAGGAATCATCGGGGGGCTCGTCACTATCGGCACTGGCAATGGCGCCGGCGCTGTGTTAGCACCAAGCGCAGGTTCCAATCGACTGGCCGTACTGACCATCCAGCGGGCGCTGACCTTCAAAGCCGATGGCACTTACACTTACAGGCTTAACACCAGAAATCCAAGTGCTGATCAGGTGATTGCGAAGGGACTAACAATCGAAAGCAGAGCACAGTTTGTTTTTCAGTCGCTCGGGAGCAGGAGGCTGCAAATCGGTGAAGTCTTTATCGCCATCAGCAATACTTCGCCCAACCCAATCGTCGGCACGTTTGCCAATTTGCCCGACAACTCAACTTTCATCTCCGATCACAATAACTTTCAGGTCAGTTACAGCGGTGGCGACGGAAACGATCTCACGCTCACGGTTGTGCCTTAAACTGGTGCGCACAACGAGGGCTTGCATCCGATCGCGGTACCCAATGACACTTTGTAGGACAATTCAGGGGTCTTTGTGATCTTTTTAGCATTCAGCGCTAACGCGTTCCACAAGTCACCGAGGCTGTCATGACGAACACGATTTTGCCCATAATTTACCTTGCTCGTCACGGCGAAACCGAGTGGAGCCGCGACGGCCGGCACACAGGACTCACCGATTTGCCGCTCACTGAACAAGGCGAACAGAATGCGGTGCGGCTTCGAACCCGGCTCGCTGGATTGGTTTTCGCCAGTGTCCTAACAAGTCCATTGCAGCGCGCGAAGCAAACATGTGAGCTCGCCGGCTTCGCAGCGGTTGCGCAAATTGATCCTGATCTGGTCGAATGGAATTACGGTGATTACGAGGGCCGTCGCACAGCCGATATTCGGGCGAAGCTACCTGGCTGGGAATTGTTTCGCGACGGTTGTCCCAATGGAGAATCGCCGGTCAACGTCGCCGCACGCGCCGATCGCGTCGTCGCGCGCCTGCGCGCCATCAACGGAAACATGCTGATTTTTTCCAGCGGACATTTCCTGCGAGTCTTCGCCGCTCGGTGGCTCGGACTCGAACCGCTATTTGGAAAGTATCTCATGTTAGATACGGCCAGCGTGAGCGCACTGAGCTACGAACATGATACAACTGATCCAGCAATCCGTTTCTGGAATGATACCGGGCGCGGGATCATAAAGGGTTAGGTAGCCACGCTGTCGGTGAAAGTGGCGGCCAGAATCTGTTACACGCGCAACTGTCGCGACTGAATCGAACAATAACTGGACGTATGAAGACAATTGTTCAAACCGCAGATGGAAGCCGTGAAACAATTCCGTTGAGAGAAGTGATTACATTCTGGTTCGCCATTTCAAGTCCGTTAATCGGGATTCTTATCGGTTTAGTGGGGGCATGGTTTGTGAGTTGGCTCAACACGTAAGATTCCGCAATTGTGTGGGTATTTACTCGATCCTAAACAGATAAGGCGCAGCAGATTCTTCACTGTTTCGGAGTTTTCAATCCGGCGGGCATGGATTGCTTGCGAGATTGAACAAAAGCGGTGATCTGAGCCAGCTCTTCCGGCGTGAGCATCTTACCGAATGCTGGCATGTTCACGCCGCCATTGACGATACGGATTACGATATCGCTCTCAGAAAGTTTATCCCCAACGTAGGTGAGATCTGGGCCGCGGCGCCCACCGTATCGGTCGATGAGGTGGCAATTGAGACAACCTTTGTCACGAAAAATTCTCGCCCCCGTGAAAACAGGACCGCTGTTCGCGCCGATAACTTCTTCCGGCAACGGCGGCGGATCGAAATTTGGCGACCAAGGTGAGTTTATTCCCTCGATCCAGAGTGAGCCGATCATGATTACGCTGAGCAGCACGACCGCGATCGACCACGGACGGCGGGACGGCGCGCGCTCGCCTCGATTGTTAAGCAGCGGTACAACCAGGAGGAGAACGCCGATCAAAGCAGGTCCAAGAATCATCACCCAGCCCTCCAGTTGTGGTGGAATTAGTGCCAGCAACGCAAAATACCAGAGCAGATACCAGTCGGGCCGGGGATCGGCGTTGAGAATGCTTGGATCAGGCGGCTTATCGAGTGCGGGCGGCCCAACAAAATACGCAAGCAGCGCGATCACTATGATAAGACCGGTCCCAACAACGAAATCACGCCATGCGCCTTCGGGCCAGAATGGGTGTCCCGTTTTGCGCATCAACTCTTCGTATTCAGTCCGATAAGTTGTCGGATTGACCGGTTTGCCCGCAGTGGGCGGTTCGGCGATTCCGTGACGCAATACGAGTAGTAGATGGAATCCAATGAAAATGAACAGCAGCGCAGGCATGATGAAAACGTGGATCGCAAAAAAGCGACTCAATGTCGCGCCACCGAGCGTTGTTCCGCCAAGGATGAACTGCGCCAGAAAATCGCCGATCAGGGGGACGCGGCCGGCCTGTTCGGCAGCGACAACGACTGACCACGTCGCGGTTTGATCCCATCGCAATAGCTGACCGGTGAACCCCATGACCAAAGTGAAACCGAGCAGCAGCACGCCGGTCGTCCAATTCATCTCCCGCGGGAACTTGTAGGAGCCGAACAAAAATGTTTGTGCCATGTGTGCGCCCACCATCAGCACCATGGCCGAAGCGCCGAAGTAATGCATTCCGCGAAGGAAACTGCCGAACGGCGCCTCGTTCGTGATGAATTCAAGTGTCTCGTAGGCCTGCGAAGCTGATGGCACATAGGAAAACGCCAGCGCCACGCCGGTTACCACCTGCACGATGAAGGCCAGCAGAGTTGCGCTCCCAAAGACGTACCACCATCGGGCGTCGCGTGGCACAAGATGTTTCAGGCTCGGCCCGATAAGATCTGAAATGCCTAACCGGTCGTCGAACCAATGCCACGCCCCGACGACGAGCCGTTTCATAATGTACTGGTGATTGGAATAGCCATCGTTTTGATTTCCACCTGACCGTTTGCCGTCCGCACGTTGTAACGAATCAATGGTTTCGGCGGTGGTCCGGCTGCGACTGTTCCATCCTCGTAATAAACACCGCCGTGACACGGACACATGAACAGGTCTGCGTCGGCAAGCCAGCGCACGGGACAACCCAAGTGTGTGCAATTAACAGAGAAGGCGATGAACTCGGTCTCGTTCACTCGCCGCAACCACAGCGCGCTCTTTGCGGTAATACCTGCCCAGGGAAGCGGTGATGGATCGGTAATATCAATCTTAATTGTGTTTCCAATTTGGAAGTCGGTGATCTTGCCGACTGATACCCATTTTCCAGTTGTTTTGCGAAAGATCGGCGTAACAACAAAACCAACGAGCGGAACGCCGAGAATGGCTGCACAGAGACTCGCGAGTCCGACACACGCCTTTTCAAGAAAGCGTCGCCGAGTGATCTCCTCGGGCGTGAGCGGCTGCTTCGGTACTTGATGGTCAGCGGTGACTTCGTTCACGGATAATTTCGTAGATCCATCCTGCAAGCGAGGCTGTGAAAAGCGCGATACCAACGGCGATGATCACCCACGACGTAATCAATCCCCAGAAAATGAAAGTGGTTCCCATCGCCAGGCCCGCTGGAAAGAAGTTCGGACGCGGCAGCGATTCGGGCGGGAGCGGCTCCCAGTTTTTATGAATAGTCGTTAGCTTTTCATCAGTCATAAACTTTTGTCGATTGCTGGCGAGCTGGCAATCGGCTGCGCGAACCAGCGAACGAATTCTGCAATGATTGCACTCAAATAAACCAGACACATCGGTACCCACATCAGAAGTCCGCCAACTTGTTGATCTTTGGCCGGCGTGAAGCCCCAGTTGCCTTGAATCAATCTTGCGATTCCCAAGTCATCCGCCGCGGGGTGAGCGTAAATTGGGCATACGCTTACTGGGGCGAACGTGATGAGAATCCCGAGGATGCTGCACGCAACGCACGCGCTGAAAAGATAAAGAACTGCGCCCGGCGGGGAAAGCCGTTCTTCTTCACGCGGCGCAAAAATTTGCCGCCAGAAAATCACGCCTACCAACAAAAGCGAACAGGTTTGCAGCGCGCCTACCACGTGTGAAGAAACGGCGGCATTACAAAGAGGTCTTGCGTGCCACAACCACATTGCGCCGACGCCGCAAACCCACCCGACAAGCGGGTTCGCCATCAGCCGCGACCGCGGACCGAGCGAGACGCGACGTGGCAAACTCATCAGAAGGAGCGCCGGCACAATCAGCAGCAATAAAATGTGTTGCAACATATGTGCGCTAAAGAGGTAACCGTTCGCCAGCGCGTTCAGAGGCGATACCAATGCCAGCACAAACATACCTAGTCCCGCGATCAGAAACCCAATTCGGCGATTAAACCCGAAAGCCCATAGATATGCGGCAAGCGCAACACCGCTGAAAGCGAACACCGCGGAGTTCCATGTCCATCCGGAAGTAAGAAATTCCTGCGTCGTCATCGGAGTAAGGGCCAGAGGTAAACGATGGAAAAAACGAACAACCAAACCACATCGACGAAATGCCAGTACAACCCGACCGGGCCAAGCGCAGTTAAATGGCCGCTTCTTGCAGAGCGACCCAAGGCAACGCCTAAAACAATTAGCAACGCCAGCAAACCCGCACAGACGTGCAGCCCATGAAATCCGGTGAGCGTGAAGAATGTCGTGGCAAAAAGATCCAAACCAACGCTTACACCGCTCCGGTATAAATCCCAGTATTCCATTCCCTGCCCCAGGATGAATATGCCTCCGAGCACGATGGTAAGGGCGAGCCAGAATTTCATTCTGCTCTGTTTATTCATGCGCTCCACCACTTCGGAGCGCCAAATCGTGAAGCTGCTTGCAAAGAGGCAGACGCTAAAGATGCCGGTCTTGAACACGTTTAATTCGCGCGCACCGACGCCGCTCCTCGACGTCGCATTGTAGAACAGATATGCGAGGATCAGCACGCCGAAGAATCCAGTTTCCGAAAGGATGAACGTGATCACGCCCGCTGTATTTTTCGCCGGTCGGAAGTTATCGAGCGCTCCGCCAGAAGGCACAATTGGGTCCGGGCGGTCGGGGTTCACGTAATCCCACAACGGCCTGCGACTGCGAATCGGTGGCACCGTGACAAAATTTTCGTGTGGCGGCGGCGAAGTTGTCGCCCATTCCAGGGTCCACGCGTTCCATGGATTGTCACCCGCCGGTTTCCCGTGCACGAGGCTCTTCACCAAATTCCACACGAGAAGAACCGATGCCGCAGTCATAAACAGCGCGCCGATCGTTGAGACCATGTTCATCCATGCCCACCCCGGCAGATCTGGATAAGTAAAAACGCGTCGCGGCATTCCAGCCAGTCCCAGCACATGCTGAATCATGAACGTCAGGTTGAAGCCGATGGTCATCAGCCAGAATGTCCATTTGCCGATGCGCTCCGAGAGCATTCGGCCGCTCATTTTTGGAAACCAATAATGAAGCGCGCCGAGAATGGCGAAGACGATCAAGCCAACAAAAACGTTGTGAAAATGCGCAACGAGGTAATAGCTGTTTTTCGTTTGCCAGTCGAGCGGCGCGATCGCGTGACTCACGCCAGTCAGGCCGCCGATCAGGAATTGCAGCAGCGCTGCAATGCAGAAGAGCATCGGACTAGTAAATCGGACACGGCCACCGATCATGGTAGCGCTCCAGTTAAACAATTTCACGCCGGTCGGCACTGCAATCAGCACGCTTGCTGCAACGAAAAAAAGATCGACAGCGTAGCCGAGACCGACCGTGAACATATGATGCGCCCATACCAACAGGCTCAAGAAAACAATCACCACCGTCGAAGCGGCAACGAATTCATAGCCGAAGATCGGTTTGCGGGAGAAAACCGGGATTACTTCCGACAGGATGGCGAATGCCGGGATCGCGACGATATAAACTTCCGGATGTCCGAAAGCCCAGAAGATGTGCTGCCACATGATCGCTGAGCCGCCGCCGAACGGGAGAAAGAATTGTCCCTCGAGCAAGCGATCGATGAGGAGCATCACAAGCCCCGCGTTTAGAATCGGCAACGCCAGGATAATTAGGAACGCATTGCAGAAAACCATCCAGGTGAACAATGGAAGTCGGCGAATGGTCATGCTCGGCGCCCGCTGGGTTAAAACCGTGACGATGAAATTGATTCCTGCACTGACCGAACCGATACCGAGCACGAGAAGCGATACCGCCCAGTAATCGACTCCGAGCTGTGATGAATACGGCGTCTCGCTAAGCGGCGTGTACGCAAACCATCCGACCGCGGGCGGGCCGCCTGCGAGAAAACTGAAATGCAGAAGAATCCCCCCGAACGGCACCAGCCAGAAACCGAATGCATTGAGTCGCGGGAACGCCATGTCGCGCGCACCGATTTGCAAAGGCAAAATGTAATTCATGATGCCAAACAGAACCGGCATCGCGACGAGAAAAATCATGGTCGTGCCGTGCATGGTGAACAGCCAGTTGTACGTATCAGGGCCGACCAGCGTGTTGTTAGGCACAGCCAATTGCAGTCGAATGACAAGCGCTTCCACGCCCGCGACGACGAAAAACACCAAACCCGTCAACATGTACAGAATGCCGATGCGCTTGTGATCGACAGTCGAAAGCCACGCCAGTTCCCAATGCTGTCGTTCCGCAGGCGTCATCAGACGCGCAACCGTTGCGGGAATGGTCTCGCCGTTCATTTCAATGTTTCAAGGTAATCGGCAAGCGCCGTGATTTGTTGATCATTGAACTTAAAGTCGGGCATCTTCACTCCGACTTTCACCTGCTGCGGATCGCGCAGCCAATGGCGCAGGTTCTCAGGTGTATTAGCAGCGATGCCTGCGCCGAGTTGTTTGCGGCTGGCAAAATGTGTCAGATCCGGTCCGATCTGTGCCGAAGCGATTGTCCCTTTGATTGCATGGCAGTTGACGCAGCTCAGCTGCTGGAACAGGGCCAGACCTTGCTGCGCATTTTGCGTCGTCGGCGAAGGCGCAATAGCAAGTTGTGTCTGCTCCCATTTTTTAAATTCAGCCTGCGGCTCTGCGACGACCAGCAAGTGCATCCACGCGTGCTGCGTACCGCAAAACTCCGAGCAAAAACCGAGATACGTTCCAGGTTTATCGGCTTGAATCCAGATGTGGTTTGGGTGACCGGGCACGGTCGTGATTTTTCGCGCCAGCTCCGGCACCCAGAACTCGTGGAGCACGTCCACGGAATCGAGTCGAAGCGCGAGCGGTTTCCCGACTGGAATGTGAATCTCATTCGCAATCACCACGCCGGAATTCGCGTAGCGCGCTTCCCACCACCATTGGTGGCCGATTACCAAAATATCTGGCTTCGGCGGTGGCGGCGGATCCGAAATGCCCATCGTTCGCGCGGCGAGCACGAATAAGATGACGACAATGGCAAACGGTATGGCCGTCCACACGATCTCGACGGTTTTGTTCCCGTGCCCCTGCTCCGGATCGCGCTCGCCCTCGCGCCAGCGCGGAAACCTAAGCAACGCATATGCGACGATGCCAACGACCACCGCGAAAATGACCATCATCACAATGGCTGTTACGATCGCCAAATCGAATATCGCCCGCGCTTGTGGCGATTGCGGGTTGAATACCTTCACCACATCCGCGCTCAACAGCGCCGCGTTCGCCAATCCCAGGTTCACCAGTGCGTGAGTGTGCCGAGCGCTTCGAGCTAATGCGAGAACATTCGCTTACCTCCGCTAAGAGGTGGAACGCATTGTCCTCAACGTGTTGCCAACTGCCGCTTTGCCGCCTTTTACGTAGGCCTTCGTAAACAAGTCATCGCCTTCGGAGAAGCCGATCCACCCTTGGTATCCCTTTACGAATGCGTCTCTCCTTTTCCGGCTATATGGTGAAATTAGGACGGACGAAATTCTTCGCTGCGTTCCAGCGAAACTTCGGCTGCGAGATTTTCACGGTCCCGACCGATACTCGCCACAGCCGTGAGCTTATCGGCCGATTGAAAAATCACCGAAGCATCTTTTGCTTTTAAATCACCAGCTATCTTCGTGCGATCGTCGCCGCTCCCGTGACCCACATAGTGGATGTGCAAATCGAAATGATTGCTCCAAAAGAATGGTGGAACGATAAACGGTTCGCGTGCGCCGAGCATATTTCGTGCGGCAGTTTGTCCTTGTCGTTGCGCTACGACCCAATGCTCGACCCGAATGTTCCCTGCGCGAGGATCGGGCCAGCGCGCGATGTCGCCAGCGGCGTAAATTCCCGGGACGTTTGTTTCTAAGAATTCGTTGACCAGCACACCGTTGTCGGTCGCGATTCCCGCCTGTTCAGCAAGCCGTGTGTTTGGCCGGACGCCGATTCCGATAACGACCAAATCGCAGTCCAGTTTCGTTCCATCGTCGAGCTGCACATAGCTGTCGTGAATTGCCTCAGGCGTACGGCAGAGATAAAATTTCACGCCGTGCGCTTCGTGGGTTTCGCGAACCAGATCGCCCATTTCGCGCCCCAACACTTTCTCAAGCGGCAGTGATTCCCTTCCGACGACTGCAACTTCCCGTTTCCGCTCCCGCAAAGACCACGCCACTTCGAGTCCAATGAAGCTTGAGCCAATCACGACAGCGCGCTTTGCGTTCCTGGCCTTTTCGATGATCCGCCGGCTGTCGTCCAGAGTGCGGAGATAGCACACATGCGGCAAATCATTACCCGGAATTTTGAGGCGCGCGGGCTCAGCGCCGGTCGCCAGCAACAGCGCACCGTAGCCTAACGAACGGCCTTCCGATAACGTTACTTGTTTCGACTTCACATCGATCGCTGTAACGGTTGTGTTCGTGAGTGTTTCAATCCCATGTTCGCGATAGAATTCAGGCGGCCGCAACAGAATCCATTCTTCAGGCGCGTTTCCGGCGAGATAATCCTTCGAGAGATTCGGACGATCATACGGCAAAAACTCATCCGACCCGATGAGAGTAACTGGACCGTTGTACCCTTCGCGGCGCAACTTCTCAGCCGCTGCGCCACCCGCTGCGCCCGCGCCAATAATCACTACGCTTTCCGGAGATAATTTCGGTTTGCGCTGCGGTTTTTTATCGACCTTGCCGGTCACGAAAAATCGCGCGCCGCGTTTTTCAATGCTGTAGCACGGGACATCATTTAAGGCTGGCGCGGCGATCGCTTCGCCGGTGCGCAGATCGAACCGGGCGTGATGCCAGGGACACCGCACGGTGCAATCGACCATCAACCCTTTTGTCAACGGACCGCCGTAATGCGTGCATGTCGCACCGATGGCGAAAAGTTCGTCGCCGCGCCTCGCGACAAGCACCGGTTCGCCACGCGCGTGACCCAAAATCATTTCTCCATTGGCTACTTTTTCGATCTCGCAGCCCTTTTCGAAATCAGGTCCTTTAAGCTCACTCGATTCTTCAGCCGTACGAAAACTCCTTCCTGGTATAATATAAGAATCGCGCCCAGTAGATGCAGTAACCGTGTTGCAACATGCTAACGTCGCGAACATGATAGCAGATCAGCCGTGAAATCCGAATATGCGCGCGTGTCCCGAGTGTTATGCGAACCATGAACAGGAGTTCTGTTATCGGCTCCTTCTGCAAGCGACCACCGAAGAAAAACTAACAACCTTTGCCTTTTGTAAGACATGAAACTCCTCGCAGTCCATCCAAGCTGTTTGATGTATTCGAAAATTTATCTTCGACTCGAGCCACTCGGGCTGGAGCTTGTGGCTGCAGCCGCTGAACAGGCCGGGCACTCAGCGCGCTTGGTGGATTTGCAATGCGAATCACACCAGGATTTTTTCAGCGCAGTTAAAGAGTGGCGTCCAAAGGTGATCGCGTTCTCCGGTAATTATCTTGCCAATGTTCCGGAAATCATCGATCTGGCCCGGGCGGCGCGCCACTTGTTGCCGGATGTTTTTATCTGCGTAGGCGGCCACAGCGTTTCATTTATTCCCGACGAGATTTTGCGGCACGCCGACGGTGCCGTGGATTGTGTGCTCACCGGAGAAGGCGAAACTGCAATCAGCGGCCTGCTTCACGCGATCGAGCAAGATCGAAGCGACCTCAAGGACGTCCCCGGTTGCGTCACGCTTAATCACCGCAGTCCGCCGCCTGCATTCGTGAAATCGCTCGACGATTTGCTGCCGGCTCGGCATCTCGCCCGGCATCGGCGGAAATATTTCATCGGCCAACTCGATCCTGCCGCTTCCATTGAATTCAGCAGAGGTTGCCCCTGGGACTGCGTCTTTTGCAGCGCGTGGACATTCTACGGACGCAACTACCGCGTGAAGACACCAGAGTGCGCCGTCGAAGAGCTGGCGCAAATCCGCGAGCCAGGAATTTTCATCGTGGACGACGTTGCATTCATTCAAGGAGAGCACGGCATGCAAATCGGTGAAGCGATCGCACGGCGCGGCATTCGGAAACGCTATTACCTCGAGACACGCGGCGACGTGCTGCTGCGTAACAAGGAAGTGTTCCAACTGTGGAAACGGCTAGGTCTAAATACGATGTTCCTCGGCCTCGAAGCGATCGATGACGAGGGACTAAAACGCTATCGCAAGCGCGTGACGCTCTCCAAAAATTTCGAGGCGCTAGAGTATGCTCGGTCGCTCGACATCACCGTGGCCGTCAACATTATCGCCGATCCCTCATGGGACCGGGAGCGCTTCAAGGTCGTGCGCGACTGGTGTCTGGAAATTCCCGAGGTCGTCAACATCAGCATTAACACACCATATCCCGGCACCGAAACGTGGCACACCGAATCGCGCCGCCTTACCACGCGAGATTACCGCCTCTTTGATATTCAGCATGCGGTGCTGCCGACGAAATTGCCGCTCCCAGAATTTTACAGCGAACTGGTAGACACCCAGCGCGTACTCTCGCGCAAACATCTTGGTTGGGAAGGCCTGCGCCAGTGCGCAGGAATTGTTGTGCGCCATCTGCTTCGGGGACAAACAAACTTCCTGCGAATGATCTGGAAATTTAACAGTGTCTATCGCCCCGATTTGCAATTGGCCGATCATCGCCAACCAGTGAAGTACGAGATCAGTTTGCCGCCGCCATCACTTCCAACAGTTGAACGAGGCGCGCTTTACATTCACAAGAGTGGTGGAAGGAGCGGCCGCGAAATCGATCATCACACGGAAGAATTCGTCAACGCGACGCGCATGGGCGCAGCGACCTAACGATTGAACTTCGAAGAGATCACCAACAGGTGGATCGCGACTTCCGAGCCCGTTTGTTTGTAATCTAATTCCAATCTTCCATCAATAACCCGCGCGTTTCTTCCACAGCAGTGCGCCAGATCTCCATCATCTCCTGGTCGTCCCGCTCATATAAACCGCCGTAATTGCCATCCTTGAGATATTCTCGCACCGACCTCGGATCGAGGCGACGCAAGTGTTCCAAATCGCTCATCGGCTTCTGATCCGGTGGCAGCTTGACATCTGCCAACCGCGTCCATGGAAAATTTTCCATCCACGAGGCGTGTGAAGCCACAGGATCGATGGCCTTCACGCAATTCCACACTTTCGGGGCATTCCACCAATTGTGGAACTTGACGCGCACAGCGGGATGATCCGCCATCCATTCAGCGATCAATCCTTGAGCAGGCGTGTTGCCTCCGTGGCCATTGACAATCAAGACGCGTCTGAATCCATGCTCGGACATCGCGTCAAGAATATCACGCATAACCAACATGTAGGTTTCGACGCGCAACGTGATCGTTCCCGGAAATGCGCGAAAGTACGGCGTGATCCCATATGCCAGGACTGGAAACACAGGAACGCCTAAGGGCTCAGCCACCTCCACAGCGAGTCTTTCGGCTAATATGCTGTCGGTGCTTAAGCTCAGATAGGCGTGTTGTTCAGTGCAGCCGAGGGGCAACAGCGCGCGGTCATCCCGTTTCAGATATTCCTCTGCTATCATCCAATTCATTTCGCTGATTCTCATACTGAAAGGTGATCCATAGATTTCGCAGATTCACGCAGATATTCTTCGGCTTGGGACGCTCCCGTCTGCTTGCTCAACCAATCCGCACCACGCGCGCGTCGTCAGGGCCACGCGAAACGAACTCGGGAAACTCGTCTGAATGCAGGATCCCAGCGAGAATTTCGAGGCTGTCCACGATGCGAGGACCTGGACGCGCAAAATATGCACTGGTATTTACAACGTAGATTTTGCCGGTGCGCGCAGCCGGCAGCGAATCGAAGCTTGGAAACGTCCGAAGCAATTCGAGATCGCGTAGAGCGCGACCGATATCGTAACCACAGAGCGCAAGCACAATGGTTTCCGGCTTTGCATCGAGCACGGTCTGCCACTCAATCTGCGCTGATGGCTGATGTTTTCGGCCTAACGGATCAAACCCGCCCGCGATCTCGACCAGCTCTAACCCCCAGTGACCGGAACAAAACGGCGGATCCACCCATTCCATCACAAAACAACTCGGGCGATCTGGAATCCGTGCAGCGCGTTCTCGCACGTTCTCAACACGCTCGTATAAATCCTGAATCAGTTCCTCAGCGCGTTCGCTCACATCGCATGCCTCGGCAACGCGCCGAATGTCATCGAAAATCTCAGCCAAACTCGTTGGCTCAAGGTTCACGATTCGAGCCGGACTTAACAAAGTGTGTGCGAGTTTTACCACCGTGCCGTAGCCGACCGCACAAACGTCGCACAATTTTTGGGTGAGGATCACATCGGGCCGCAGTGCTCTGAGAAGCGGCTCGTCGATGGTGTAAATTGTTCCATTATCATGTAATGCCCGCCGCACCCATTCATCTTTCTCGCCACTTGTTAGGTTCCAGCTGTGGACAGGACAACCTGTAACGCGCGGAAGCTCGTTTGCTCCCTTTGGAAAATCGCACTCGTGCGACACGCCGACGACTTGCTCCATCAGTCCCAGCGCAGCGGCAATTTCAGTCGCGGCGGGAAGGAGTGAAACGATGCGCGTCACATGCGACGATACACTCTGTTAACGCCGCAGTAATCCGGGGCGGCGCACTGCACTGCCCCGCTCTGCGGGTTAAAGGCGAATTGGCTTGTGTTGTTGAAATGATTCCAAATGCCGATGAATCCTTTTGGAATCCGTCGCGGAGATGCTCTTTATAGCCAGCGCTTGCTGCGCATACTGGACAGCCGAATTGAAGTCACCAATCTCAGCATAGGCCGCGGCGAGTGTGTCGATCATATTCTCGTCCTTCCAAACCATTATGCTGCACGCGGCCTTCGCGTCCTTGACCGCCTGCTGCCCGTTACGAAATGAGCCGTCCGGACACGTGGAATAAAACCAGGCGCGGTCGCTCAATACTCTGGCGAGCGTAACAAAACGGGGATGAAGTGAAGCGAGAGAATTAAACTCCTTCAGCGCTTCCGAATATTTGCCAAGGTGGATATTGATGTTGGCACGCAATAGCGCTGCTTCGACGCAACCGCGATACTGCCGGAGCGCTTCATTACAATCTCTAACGGCGAGATCATATTTCCCTTCACTCGCGAGAATTTGCGCGCGCACATAAAGCGCTGGCCACATCGCGGGGTCAATGCGAAGAGCGGCGTCCACGTTGTGCATTGCACCGGAGACATTGCCTTTTTCGAGCAGACCCTGGGCGTCGCTAACCAACTTCATCGCCGTCTTCAGCCGCGACGGAGTGCTAACAATAATGGGCACGCTCCCGCGTACCGCTGCCATCGAGGTGTAGATCGCCAGGAAAATCCCAAGGATGCATCGAAGTTTCATTTCGCCTGAGTTATCAATCGATCTGTAATCAAAAAAGCAACAGCATAGCAAGCAAAGATCGACAACCCGCCAACTGCCCCAGCCAGAGCAGCGACGCGCCAGGAACCACTGCGAAGCGTGCGCGCAAGCAACGCAAACGCTATAGCAATGCCGAATTCGCCGAGAATGATGTACCACGGCGTGAACGAAATGATTCGGCAACCGATGTACTGCCACCACTGAATCCTTCGAGCCATTTCCTCATAAAACGGTATGTTAATCGCGCCGAGCAAGCCGATGACGAGCAAGCCGATCCTGCCGAAACGTTCCCATAATAGCAGACCGAGATAGCCGAACTGGACCGCCACAACTTCCCACGCTAACGGCATCCATACCGGCGAGCACCAGATCATCGGTCCACCGCCAATCGAGTAATCGAGTGTACGCGTGTAATCGACCAGCCACGCGTCAGCCGCAAGCTCAGTAAATCCGACAACGATTCCGAAGAGAAGAAACCGCGCCAACAATGCGTCACGCCTAACGACTACAAACACAACGAGCAAACAATTATCCAAAAAATTAAGCGCCGTGCCGGTGCGCCAGTCAGACCACGGGACAAGTGTCAGAAGGCAGACCGCGATTACATTGATTACGATCGTTGCGATAACAACAAGCAGACGATCGCGTTCAAGCTTTGCGTCACACGCGTTTACAATCGGCATGATGCCGCTCTAGCGAGTCCTGCGATTAGAGTCAATCATCCTGGCGGCTCCATGCTTGGTACGGCCTATGTGTCGGATGACGAACTGAAAACGTGCGCTCATTCAGAGAATCGAAGCTGCAACGCAGCAGACGGAGTCCGCGAGACCAGGCTCTCAATCTCAGATCAGGATGGTGGAACGGATTCATGCAGAGCGGGTTTCGCTTCGCTCGAGACGACAATGCCGTTTTCAATAATCTCTAATCCTTGACCAACCCAGTTTGAGGCTGTTAAGCCGATGCGGTGAAACGGCTTCTTTGGATTGATGTTTCAAAGGGATTGGCAATTCTCTTCGTCGTTTATTTTCACTTTTTCACGACCTACTTCCAGCACGGCGTTCTTCCGCCAGCCGACTGGAGCAATCTCGCGGCGACCGCGATAACGATTCTGAGGTTGGCCTGGGTAAAAATCTCTGGACTTGGTTTTCATGCTGTAGGCGTGTTTATTATCTTAAGTGGCTGGACATTAATGCAATCTACAACACGGCATGCTGACGCTGGAGTAATTTCGTGGACAGCATGGTATCGGGCGCGGCTCCTCAGGTTATACCCCATGTATTGGGTCGCCCATTTGGTCTATCTCGTCTCGCCGTTTGTCGCGCGGCTCGAACCTGTAGACGATCGTATTATCCTGAGTCTGCTCGGTCTTCGGTTCATCGATATCCAGATGAACTTCATGTATCTCAATGCAGCGTGGTGGTATTTCTCCATGCTGATCCAGTTTTACTTGATCTTTCCCCTGCTCTTCTGGACTGCGCGCCGCGTAGGGCCGTTGATGTTTTTGTTAATCGGATGCGCCGCGGGATTTTTTGCGCGCTACGTGTTGCTGGTGCTTTGGCCGCAAAATGGATTATGGGTGCTCGGCGGCTTCGCGATTTGTCGGTTGCCGGAGTTCGCGCTCGGGATGTCGCTCGCGATGTGGTACACGCAATCACCAGCGCGCTTGGAATCATTTCTCCTCCGCGGCACTGGATTCATAGTCGGATTAATTCTGTATCCTGCAGCGCTACAGCTTTATCATGGTCTTGTTCCCTATATTTTTGTCGATTTCGCTACGGGCGTGTGTTGCATGCTCGAGATCGTTGGCATCGCCGGATTCATCTCGCTCTTCAACGGACCCGTTAGAGTGTTTGGGTTGGTGGGACTTTATTCCTACGGCCTCTACCTCACGCACCAGCCATATGTGATCTGGCTCGGGCTACGCATACGCGAAGTGCCGATCTGGGGATTTTTATTAATTTGCATCCCGGTACTCGCTCTCCTGAGTGCATGGGGCATCCTCTTGGAAAAAGGAACAAACGCCTTCGTGAACAAGTTGGTTTCATTCAGGAAACCAGCGCTCGCCTAAGCTTACGTTTTTTCCCGCAGGGACCCCCCAGGTGCTGGTTCCACCCAACAGCGACGGAGTGGCGATTGATCGGATCGATTTAATGCCCGCTGCTGAAATGCAGTTTCGTTTTAATTTCACCGACGATCTTTTTCGGCGTTCCGCCTAACTGAACTGTTAGCACCTGCTCGTCCGGCTTGGGTTCTTCCAGATCATCAAACTGACTGTGCAATAAGTCCGTATCCATGAAGTGACCGCGTCGGCTACGCAATTGTTTTTCGACGAGCGCGAAATCGCCGCGGAGAAATACAAACTTCACTTTTTCGTTCACGCGCAGGCGGTCGCGATACGCCTGCTTTAGCGCCGAACATGCCAGAACGGCAGCTTCTCCAGCGCCAATCGATCTCTTAGTCTCCTGGCGCAAGCGTTCCAACCACGGCCATCGGTCTTCGTCAGTCAATGGATGGCCACCACGCATCTTCTCAACATTCGCTGCTGGATGAAAATCGTCGGCTTCAATGAAACGCCAGCCAAGTTCGCGAGCGAGCAGCTTACCCACTGTGGTTTTGCCAGCGCCGGATACGCCAAAAACAATTACGATCACAACGCACTATTCTGCCAGCTCCGCGTGCACTGTCTTGGAGAATTGATTCCAGACATTCCTCGCTTCGCTCGCAATGACAGGGCTATTGTGGAGACGATCTGCGCTTGACGTATGCCTTTGCGGGCGCAGTGGATAATGATGGACGCCACGAATCCGGGCCGGCAAACGACAGGCCTGAATTTGCAGACACTGCGTCGTCTGAAATTTTGGGTCTGGTTTCAGGAATGGATCCGGCCGAGCGAACTTCAAATTACTCTGATCTGGGCTGGCATCATCGGCTTTGGCGGCGCTCTTTGCTCGATTGTATATCGCATTGCAACAAGCTTCGTTCACAAGATTCTTACGGGCAGCAGCGCATCCGGGCTGGTTGAGAGCTTTGCTGAATTGCCCTTGTGGGGACGGCTTGTAGTTCCAGCAATCGGCGGACTTATCGCGGGCGCAATCATTCATGTCGGATCGCGCTTTCGCGGCCAAGTGACTACTACTGATTACATGGAAGCAGTCGTCCTGGGCGACGGCAAAATCTCGGCGCGTCAGAGCGTGGTGAAATCTCTTTCGGCGCTTTTCACCAACGCATCAGGCGGATCGATCGGACGCGAGGGTCCACTGGTTCAACTCGCCGCAATGGTAGCGTCATTGGCCGGGCGCTTGCAGCGGTGGACAACGCCGCGTTTACGATTGCTCGTTGCGTGCGGCGCGGCCGCGGGAATTGCTTCCGCTTACAACGCTCCAATTTCGGGATCGGTGTTTGTCGCCGAGATCGTCCTCGGCTCAATGGCAATGGAAATTTTTGGGCCGCTCGTCTTCGCGTCAGTCATCGCGACGCTCACTGTGCGTGGGTTTCTCGGTCCCGGACCGCTTTATCAAATCCCTTTGTTCCGGCTTAATCGAAATTGGGAGATCATTCCGTACCTGTTGTTAGGCCTGGCTTCCGGTCTGGCTGCGCCGTGGTTTATTCGGCTGTTGCGAGCGAGCGAGAAATGGGCCGGACATATTTCTGCGCCCGTTTACGTGAAGATGTGCGTCGGCGGTTTAATTGTCGGCGCGCTGGCCATGTTCTATCCGGAGGTGTGTGGGAATGGCTATAGCGTGGTTAATGAGATTCTGGGCGGCCAATGGCTTTGGCAAACTCTGGCGCTCGTTCTGATCTTCAAGGTGCTTGCAACCGCGGCGACATTTGGCTCCGGCGCGGTGGGCGGAGTGTTTACGCCGACGCTTTTCGTGGGAGCGAGTCTCGGGTTTTTGTTCGGGACAGCAACGCAACACGTAACCGGTTCGCCGTTACTGAATCCCAGTGCGTTTGCAATCGTTGGAATGGGGGCATTCCTGGCCGCGGCGACGCACGCGCCGATCATGGCCATCGTCATGATTTTTGAGCTGACGCTGGATTATCAAATCATTCTGCCGCTGATGCTCGCCTGTGTTGTTGGCTATTACACATCGGTCAAGATCGAGAAACATTCGATTTACGCGGAGGCATTGAAACGCAAAGGCGCAGGCGATTACGCCAGACAGTTGGCCGAGCTGCATGTTCGCGACTTGATGAAGTCGAACCCATTGACCATTTCGCCAATGACTGGTTTCTCTGAGATCGCGGAAACATTTATTACCACTCGCTTCAACTACCTTTATGTGACCGATCACGGCAATTTTCTCGGCGCCGTGTCTCTGCATGACATCAAGAACTATCTCAACACGCCTGAGTTGGCGAAAGTAGTGATCGCCGGAGACCTTTTGCGTGATTCATTCCCGCTCGTTCGCGCGAACGCCTCACTCATCGAAGCACTCGATCGTTTTAGCCACCATGACGGAGAACGTCTGCCCGTGGTATCGCACGACCGCCATCTGGTTGGATCGATTGCCAAGACCGATGTAATCCTCGCGCTCGCCGGAAGCACTGTGCGGTCGGCAACAACAACCTCTCCTCCCGCCTCACGTTAGACAAATCTCTCGAGAGCGATCGCAGCTGCTACTTCAATTCGGCAAAGCGAATGAGATAATCATGTCTTTCGCACGTTAATTCGAGTTCTGGCAAACAGCTCGTTGCTTGTTCAAAATGCTTGCTCATTGCTTCCTGGCTTGTCAGACTCACTTGGCTGCGAATTATGAAAACATCACATTTGTTGTTAAGCGTCGTGCTCGCGCAATGCGTCGTAACCGCTTTCGGTGCCGATTGTGTGGTAACTGGCTCAGGGATTACTACGTTTCAGGAAAACGCTAATGCCTCGTCCGATAGCACCCATCGATTAATTGGTCACTGGCGGAAAACGACCATCGTTTTTGAGAGCCCCAAAGACGAACATCTCGTGCTTCATGCTGATGGCACCGCCGAGAATTGGGTCGTTAGGGCTGAGAGCCGCAGCGAACCTGTTAGCGGTCGCTGGAGCGTGGACGGTAAAACGCTCACGCTTTCGTTTGGTGAAAAACAGAATTCGAACCCCTTCACGTTCTATCAAGGACAACTGGTTTTCCCGAACATTCCGAATCACCGTGGATTTTGGGAAAAGATCGAGTAGGTCATTTAGCAAGATTTGTCTCGTGACGTAGCATTTGGGTTTATGCCACGTTGTCCTTGGGCAACCACAGAACCGGCAATCACTTATCACGATCAAGAGTGGGGTGTGCCCGTGCATGATGATCGAGTGCTTTTCGAGTTCCTTATTCTCGAAGGCGCACAGGCCGGATTGAGCTGGAACACGATTTTGAAGAAACGGGAGAATTATCGCAAGGCGTTCCACGGATTTGTCGCGGAAAAAATCGCCCACTACGGCAAGCGCGATGTGCAACGATTGCTAGGCAATAATGGGATCGTGCGAAACCGTTTGAAAATTGCAGCGACAATCGAGAACGCGAAAATGTTTCTCGCCGTGCGGCAGGAATTCGGAACGTTCGACGCTTACCTCTGGAGCTTTAGCGGCGGCAAGCCAATCCAGAATCGATGGCGCACTCTTGGCGACATTCCTGCTCGAACTGCCGAATCCGATGCGATGAGCCGCGATCTGTTGCGACGCGGATTCAAATTCGTGGGCTCAACGATCTGCTATGCGTTGATGCAAGCCACAGGCATGGTCAACGATCATCTCGTGTCCTGTCCGCGACACGGCGAACTAGGCGGCTAGCGCCGAGGGGTCGGTCTGCGGCAGTCGACGATTAAGACGGCAGCGAAAACGATATGGTCTCGCTCGCCGCGCGGTGATTGGACCAGAAACGTTCGCCGTCGAATGTGAGCGAGCGCGCCGCAAACGGGATCGCTGCAAGATCTTTCACCTGCGGTTTTTCCTCATTCGGATCAAGCCACGCGATGCGCCATTCTTCGGACTTGTTAGGCTTATTCTTATTTTCGCGGCCACGCAGCACGTAGATCATGCCGTCGACAAAAGCATGGCCGCAGATTTCCGCGCCAACATCGATTTCGCGAAGTATGTTTCCGCGGGCATCGAACTTCAGAATCCGCTCTTCATACCATTGACTCATGTAGAGATGTTTTCCATCAAAGCTAAGGTAGGAACCCGTGAAATCGGGACATGCAAAGAGTTTTGTGAAACCCTCGTTTAGTGCATACCGATAAATGTAACGATCATCGTTGAGTCCCTTACCAATGGTGAAACAGAGTTCACCGTTGCCGACTGAAACGGCAGCCCAGACGATTCCGGGCGGATCGATTTCACGCACGATTTTCCATGCGCCCACGTCAATTTTGTAAAGCGTCCCCAAGTCACGTGAACTCATGAAGAGGTAGTCGCGCTCACACGCCAGTGCCTGCGGCGTAATGGTCGGCGCGGATCGGGATTGAGTTTTGATTACTGCATCCATAACTCTACGTAAGCCCTTCGCATTGGAATTTCCACCTTCTGGTTATGGCATTGAGTAAAACGCGGATTTTCTTTCTCACATTACTGGCAATGATCGCGTTCGCGAGTAACTCGCTGCTTTGCCGACTGGCGCTGAAGGATACGGCAATCGATCCCGCGACCTTTACGTTCTTTCGCGTTTTGTCAGGCGCACTCGCGCTGTGGTTCGTCACAAGAGCGCGTCGGGTTTCGTTAAATAGAGCCGGCAATTGGCCATCAGCGCTCGCCCTGTTTGTTTACGTTACGGCTTTCTCATTTGCCTATGTTGTGCTTTCGGCAGGCACCGGTGCGCTACTGCTCTTCTGTGCGGTGCAAGCGACGATGATTCTATGGGGGTTTTACACCGGCGAGCGGTTGGATCTGCTGCAAATTTTCGGACTGTTCGTGGCACTGAGCGGCCTCGTCTTGCTTGTCTTTCCCGGTCTTTCTGCTCCGCCCCTGTTCGCATCGATATTGATGCTCACCGCAGGCGTAGCGTGGGGAATCTATTCGCTCCGCGGCAAAGCGACGGGCGATCCGATCGCCGTTACGACTGGAAATTTTATTCGCGCGGTGTTGTTCACTGTGACAGTCTGCATTGCTTTCACTTCACGCATCCATGTCTCACCCGGAGGAATTGCCTGCGCCATCTTTTCAGGCGCGATCACGTCGGGACTCGGTTATGTCATTTGGTACGCTGCCTTGAATGGTCTGAAAGCTACGAGCGCTGCGACCGTCCAACTGAGCGTGCCGGTCCTCGCCGCCGCGGGCGGAATTCTCTTGCTCGGCGAACCTATCAGCTTGCGCTATCTTTTCGCTTCGGTTGCGATCCTCGGCGGAATTGCCCTAGTTATTTGGGAACGCCCTAACGCTAAACAACCATGATGTGATATGAAAAGGGACAACGACAACATCGACGTCAGCGCAGTTGAAGACCAGGGCGGAATTTCAACAATTCGCGGTGGCGGCGCGCAACGCGATTGGAACGGCATTCATTACAAACAAGGCATGTCAGCCAAAAACGTTGGCACAAAGGGCCTTTCAGTAAACATTGCCACAATCCCGCCCGGCGGAGTAGCCTACGCACACATTCATGTGGGGTTCGAGGTGATCCTTTACATCATCGAAGGAAAAGTGCGTCACGAATTCGGTCCCGGATTGAACGAAGTAATCGAAAATGAAGCCGGCGATTTCATCTACATCAAGCCGGGTGTGCCGCATGAAGTTTTTAACATGAGCGACACCGAGCCTGTAGTTGCGTTCGTAGCCCGTTCCTCTGCCGACGAATGGGATAACATCGTTCCGTACTCCAGAACGCAAGTCTCTGACAAGATCCAACCCTCGGAAAAGAAGACAGATTGAATCCATTGCTGTCCGGGTTTTGGTTTCCTAAAACATTTTCGAAAAATGCCCAAACATCTTGTAATCAGCACCAGCGGTAATCCTGACAGTAACAGTCGCCGATTGGGCCGGATCGCTTTTGCGCATCTGCAGGAACGGAAAATTAAATGCGATTGGATGGATATTCGCGAAATGAGTCTGCCGCTGTGCGACGCCGACCAATGTTACGGCATGCCAGGATCGAAAAAACTGCATGCCGCTATTGAAACGGTCGACGGGATACTCATCGCCGCGCCGGTCTACAATTACGATGTCGCAGCTGCGACCAAAAACATGATCGAACTCACTGGCAGCGCCTGGGAGGATAAAATCGTCGGTTTTCTTTGCGCCGCCGGTGGGATGGGCAGTTACATGTCGGTCATGGCCTATGCGAATAGTCTGATGCTGGATTTTCGGTGTGTGATTATTCCCCGATTTGTGTTCGCGACTAGCGAGTGTTTCGATGGCGACAATCTCATCGACAAGAAAATCATCCGACGAATCGAAACAGTGGCAGACGAACTGGTGCGATTTACCGAAGCGTTGCGCGCCTAATTGTGCGGTCGAGGATTGTCGCCGCATAGCTCGAGAATATCCGCAGGTTCTCTGAAACCGCACCGCCGGTACAGCGGTTTGCTCTCACGAGTCGCCCAGAGAATCACCGAATCGACGCCTCGAGTGCGGCACCAGGATAGCGCTGTGTCCAGCAATCTTGCCCCAAGGCCGCGGCTGCGCAGTTCCGGGACGACATAAAAATTGGTCAAATAAGCGTGAACCTCCGGTTCGCTAACCGGGTTCGGTATTTTTTCAAACAACTGCACGCAAACCTGGCCTAGCAAGCGACTGCCATCGTCAGCGACCCAGCAGCGCCATGCGCTCGATCCAGCCCGAAAACGTTTCTTCATCCATGATGTACACCGGCGGACAAACCGCGACTTCGATTCCGTGGCCGGCGCTAATTCAGTGCGAAATCGATACCGCATCTCCGCCAGCGCACGGCAATCGGCTGAATTTGCTACGCGAATTCGGACCTGGGCCACACTCGAATGCTACGCGATTGCATTCGTAGTTGCTACTTACGGACGTGACCGGATAGGGCTATCGCCGTCCCGGTTTCTCACAACGCCCGCTTGTGGCTTCGTTGGTACTTTGTCAGGATGGCGAGCATGCGACATCTTCTCCTGGTGTGTTTTTTACCCATGGCGTTGACAGCTCAGACGATGCAACAATTGGCCGACCAGTTAGGCAAAACCGTTCTGTACGGCGACGTTGCTCTTTCTCCGGACGGCAAACACGTCGCATGGGTGCAATCCACCGCTGCATCAACATTGAAGCAGACTTACATTCGGGAAATTTCGGGAAACGCGTCGGCCAAGCGGGTCGAGATTCCTGTCAGCGGCGACAGAACTGATTTCGATCCCGCCTGGTCGCCTGATTCCAAAACGCTGGCTTTTTTCTCGAGTGCTGGCGAAAGGGAACAGCGTCAACTCTGGACCGTGAAGGCTGATGGTTCCGATCCGAAGAAGATCACTGCGTTGAACGGATACGCGGCGCGACCGCGTTGGTCACATGATGTTAAGCAGATCGCCTTCCTCTATATTGAAGGCGCGGGCGGCGGTGGTCCGTTGATGGCCGCGCCCACCACAACTGGCGAGATCGAAACTGCCATTCACAATCAGCGCATGGCTGTTCTGGACGCGACGAACGGCCAATTGCGCCAGGTTTCATCGCCGGATCTTCATGTTTACGATTACGATTGGTCGCCCGACGACAAAATGCTTGTCGCAACAGCGGCACCCGGCCCCGGCGACAATAATTGGTGGATCGCGCAGATTTACACGTTCGACATCGCGAAGGGTCACGCGGAATCAATCTACAAACCGTGGTTTCAAGTCGCCGTTCCACGCTGGTCGCCGGACGGAAAATCGATCGCCTTCATTCAAGGTTTGATGAGCGACGAAGGATTTCACGGTGGAGATCTTTTCACCATGAGTGCCAATGGCCGCAACGTGGTGAACCGCACTTTGACACGAAAAACGTCGGTAAATTCATTTTTCTGGTTGGAGCCTGATCGAGTTCTGCTGATCGAGTACGCAGACGCTGGCAGCGCCATTGCCGAGCTTAACCTGAAGAACAATTCAGCTCGACCAATCTGGAAAAGACCGGACGGAATTCATGCATTTGGAAACTTTCCAAACTTCGCCTTATCAAAGGATGGCAGATTCGCAGCGGCGGTGTGCGACACGTACAATTCACCTCCCGAAGTTTTCGCCGGTCGCCTCGCCGAATGGCGTCAACTAACGAACAACAACTCCGGCTTGCAGGCAACCTGGGGCAAAGCCGAAAGCATTGAGTGGACGAACGACGGTCAGAACATTCAGGGCTGGTTAATTCCGCCCGCGAAAGTCGAGCCGGGCAAAAAATATCCGATGGTGGTGCTCATTCATGGCGGACCATCAAGCCTAACGACCTCTGAGTGGCCGGCATCGTTCGGAATGTCCCGTGCGATTATCGCCGCGCTCTCAGTACGCGGCTATTATGTCCTGCTTCCAAATCCACGCGGCAGTTACGGACAGGGCGAGGATTTCACAAGGGCGAACGTACAAGATTTCGGCGGCGGCGATTTGCGCGATGATCTCGCGGGAGTTGACGCCGCCATAAAAAAATATCCGATCGATGGCAAGCGCCTCGGCGTTACCGGATGGAGTTATGGCGGGTTCATGACCATGTGGACTGTCACACAAACTGATCGTTTCCACGCAGCGGTCGCCGGTGCGGGCATCGCAAATTGGCAAAGTTACTACGGCCAAAACCTGATCGACCAATGGATGATCCCGTTCTTCGGCGCATCCATTTACGACAATCCGGAGGTTTACGAAAAAAGTTCGCCAATTCGCTTCATTAAAAATGTGAAGACGCCTACCCTGATCATTGTCGGTGAGCACGACGCGGAATGCCCCGCGCCGCAATCCTACGAGTTCTGGCACGCCCTAAAGACCTTAGGCGTACCGACAAAACTAATCGTTTACCCGGGCGAAGGCCACATGTTCATCGACCCTCAGCACCAGACAGACCGACTGGAGCAGACCGTCGCGTGGTTCGATAAATATTTGAAGTAACAAGTGTTACTTACCGATCACAATTAAGACGCTGGCGTCCAGTGCCACCAGGTAAAGCAGGAACCGGACCTTCATCAGCGACTCAGGTAAACCGCCAGCAAAAACATGCCGATGTTATTGAAATGACCACGCTACCGCGGTACCGGAGTCGGACGAGGTTTCGGTACAGGCGCTGGTCTCGGCGTGGGATTTGGTCTCGGTTCATAAAGCTCCGCACTGCTCAAAGCACCCACATCATTTGCTCCCCCCGCCGCCAGCACCTTGCCTGAAGGCAACAGTGTTGCCGTGTGAAGTTCGCGTCCGGTGTCCATGCTGCCGGCTCACCGATTCTTCCGTACGCAAGTCGCGCCCGCCGAAGCGGGCGCGATTATGCTTGGCCGAGATAAAAACGGTGTCGAACACCATTCCAGGAGAGAAACTAAGCTTGCGTCTTTTCGGACTTTTGCTTCTTGCACTCCGCTTTGAATTTCGCGAACTGCTCCGGAGTAAGGATGCCTTGGACATCCTTCATGAACTTTGCTTCGCTCGCGTCCGTGCACCCTGTTTTGTGGTGCTCGGTCATCGCCGCTTCCATCTTGGTCTTTTGATCTGCTGTCAGGTCGAGATTCGCAAAAGAGGCCATGCAGGCCATCTTGCCTTCGGTCCCAGCCTTCTTCGCGCAATCGCCGTGTTCACCCGCGAACATCGTTGCCGCTGCGAATGCGCCCACCGCCACTAGCGCAATGAATTTGGTCATAGTGCAACCTCAGACAGCCAACGCTGTGGCGTTGTTCAATTTGAAATCGGTTGGCATTCTTCCAATGGTCACGTATCACTCACAACTTGAGAATCGAAGCCAAGGAAGAAATCTGGCCACTAAATCACCCTTTTCGCATTTCACGTGGCAGTCGCACCGAGGTATGCGTCGCCGTAGTGAGTGTCAATGACGGACAACACAGTGGGCGCGGCGAAGGCGTGCCGATTGCGCGCTACAATCAAAGCCTCACTTCCGTTCTGGCACAGATCGAATCCATTAGACACATCGGCGATTGGGATCGCCATACACTTCAGCAGTTGCTGCCGCCCGGCACCGCGCGGAATGCGTTGGATTGTGCACTGTGGGACTTGGAAGCGAAACGCTCGGGCAGACGCGCATGGGAACTGGCGAACATTCCAATCGTCACTGAAGTCGAGACGTCGTTCACAATCAGTCTTGATACGCCAGAGGAAATGGCGAAGGCCGCCGCGGCTGCGGCCAGGTTGCCAATTCTCAAGTTAAAACTCGGCGGCGACGATGCCGACGCTGCACGCGTCGAAGCTGTGCGCGCAGCAGCGGCAAAGGCACGTTTGCTCGTCGATGCCAACGAATCCTGGTCGCCTCGCCATTACAGAAGAATCGTTCTGATATTGGCCGAGCTTGGCGTCGAGCTAATTGAGCAACCATTTCCCGCTGCCGCTGATGAAGTTCTTGAAAAGCTAGATCATCCGATCCCAATCTGCGCCGATGAAAGCTGTCACACGATTGCCGATCTTCCGCGCCTCAAGAATCGCTATGAGGTAGTTAATATTAAGCTCGACAAAACTGGCGGGTTGACTCAGGCACTCGAGTTATGCCAACACGCTCGCGAAAGCAATTTCAAGGTCCTAATCGGGTGCATGGTCTGCACCTCGCTGTCGATCGCTCCGGCTCGCCTTCTGGCTGCGCACGCCGACTGGGTTGATCTTGACGGCGCCTTACTTCTCGCGCGCGATCGTGAGCACGGATTTTGTTATCGAAACGGAAGGATCGGAATGTCAGTGAGCGAGTTGTGGGGATAAATCGATTGAGATTGCATTCATGAATCGGAAACGAAATTGCACAGCGATTTGGCTTCTGTTATTTCTCCCGGAACTCGTTGCGGCTTCGACGAATGCCTGGATGGCAACCTGGGCGACGAGTCCGCAATCCGGCACTCCGAATCCGCACGAGCCTCTACTCAGTATCAACAATCAAACGGTACGCGAACGCGTACACGTATCGATCGGAGGAAATCCGATCCGGCTTCGTTTCTCGAATGAGTTTGGCTCATCGCCTCTGTTAATCGGCGCAGCTACTGTCGCGATTCCCGCTGATGTCTCAAGTATCAAGGAAGAATCGATTCGAAACGTCACATTTGAAAAGCGCAATTCGATCGAGATTCCAGCTGGAGCACCTGTAGTCAGTGACCCGGTAGATTTTCCATTAACTCCCGGAAGTGATGTCACCATCAGCATCTATTTTCCCAAGCGCCTAACGACTCCAACTCTGCACGCCTTTGCATTCAAGCGAGCGGTAGTTTCGCAACATGGCGACTTTACTCATGAAAACAAAATTGCTCCCGCAGCGCTGTCGACAGCGTCGATCCTGGTCACGGCTGTTCTTGTTCCTGCGCCGTCTTCGAACCGCCTCGTCGTAGCATTTGGAGATTCAATTACTGATGGCGACGGTTCAACAGTCGACGCGGACAACAACTGGCCGAACAATTTGATTCGTCGCGTCACGAAAAAAACAAGCGGCCAAACTTTGGCTGTTGTTAACGAGGGTATTGTCGGCAATCGCTTGCTGCGCGAGACCGACATATTCGGCGTAAGTGCTCTGGCGCAGTTCGACCGCGATGTCCTCGTTGTACCCGGCGTTACTCACATTGTGCTACTCGAAGGGATCAATGATATCGGTTTTGCCGGAGCAAAAGTGGAAGGGCAATATCTTGCCGAGCCAGGTGAAACACGAAGCGCCCAGGACATTATCAATGCATACATGCAATTGATTGCGCGCGCGCGCGTTCGAGGCCTCAAAGTGATTGGCGGCACCATAACTCCCTGCGAAGGCGTAGACATTCCCGGCTATTATTCCGAGGCCAAAGAATCGGTTCGGGAAACGGTAAACAAATGGATCAGGACCAGCGGTGCATTTGATGGCATAATCGATTTCGACGCGGCCGTTCGCGATCCGGATCATCCCAGCAGATTGCTGCCAAAGTTCGCTTCAAAAGACTATCTGCATCCTAACGATATTGGATACAGAGCGATGGCAGATTCGATCGATCTCAATCTCTTCAAATAAATTTGCGACGCTTTCTTCTTTACCCACGACCGTATAGCGCGCCTGCTTATTTCTCGTTGTAAGACGACACTCGAAGCACGCGAATAGTCATCGGGCTGCCGTTTCTGTGAATCTTCCGTTTCTCAAAATCGAACTCGATAGTCGATGCTGTCGTCAGGGAACCTCCACCGTTTTCCTGGTACTCAACTTTGTAATGGTTACCTTTCGAGTCCAGCACGCGATAGCGCATAAAACCGTGACTGTCCGGGACCGAATAAGTCAGCCAATCGCCGTCTTGCTTCAGCTCATCTTCATTGAACTGGTTCCCGTTTTTCTGTACCGCATCCACATTGATTTCTGTTACGACCGGGCTCTCTGAATCGGAGTTCCAGCAATCGACCAAGCTAAAAACTTTTGGATGAATCTTGAGCGGAAGCGTTTCTGCCGCAACGCTGGGTGTTGAACCGGGCGCTGGAGCGCTGTCATCGCGAATCGGGTGAAGTGATTGAATGATCTTGGAAAATTCAGCAAGCGTAATTCCGGTTGCAGAAAATCCGTGGAACCTACCGAGCACAGGATGAGAGTCTGGGCCTTTCCCTGTTTCGATGTTCATGTTCGAGTCGCTCGCCCAGTTCGCAATGATCTCATCTTTGCGACCGTCGTTGCCCTTCGGGCGATAAATCAGGTACATCGACCCGAAAGGCGACTTGATCTCAGTCTCTTCGCTACTCTCTTCGTCCGGCATGATGTTGCGGTCGCCAATGCCTTCGCGCGCCGACTCAATTGTGAACGTCGCGTTCCAGCCATTTCCATACTCGATCGAATAAAGCGGAAGCGGATGATTCTGATCTTCGTCAGGCTGGATCTCGTCGTATGAGATCTCAACCTTCTTCAATTGCAAACCCTGAGGCAGATATGAAGGAACGAAGCAAGTGATCTCCAACCCTTTGAGATCGTCCAACGTAGTGGCGAAAGAACAAAGATCTAAAAATGGGAACAGCAACGTACCTACAAGACACCATGACAGGATTGGTCGAGCGGGGGAACTCGTCATGTCGCCATTGTGATTGAAATTAAGCGTGTTGTCGAGGCTGAACGCAACCGTAGCCGCAGTTGCCGGGTTAAGGCGTAACCTAGACAGAGAATTCTAGCGGATTGATTCAATACCCCTGACGAGTCTTTAATCGGTGCGATGGCGAATGTTCCGGAAAAGCCCAACTCGACCGTGGTACGACAGATCCGGCCGCCGCCGTTCTCGCAACATCTACGCGAGTTCGCGTCTCGGCCGGACGCATGGGCCGTGCTCACGCGCAACATCATTCCGGTCGTGGGCATCTATGGCTTCGGTTGGTCCGCTGCGCTGACCGTCTTTAATTACTGGTTCGACGGATTGAGTGCATTGGCTGCAATCGTCGCTGCGCTGATTCCGCGCGCGTTGCGAGAAACACAATCAAAAAAGGATCATCCGACCTGGGCGGGGAACATTTTACGCGGGGTGGTGGCTTGGATTTTTCTAGTCGGCATTGTTGGGTTGCCTTACTGGATCGTGTTGATTCCGCTGCACGACCTCTTGCTCGGAAATCAGTTGCGCCAGCAACTTGCGCATTCTCCCGCGCTCTGGTTCACCTTTGGCTCGATGGCGGCAAGTCATTTCTGGAAAGCGTTCCGCGTCGGCTACGATACGATGCCAGAGAAAGATCTAAAGCAGCGGGCGCGCTGGGACATCTATCTTCTGATCCTCCGCGCGATAGCCATGTTCATGATGGCCGCGCATGCACTCTACTTTGTTTTGGTACCGCTAATGGCGTTGGTGTTGAGCTATCTCGAGATCTGGCCCCAGCGCGCACTCGGCGCCGTCTTCGGTGATCCTTCTCGATTATGGGAATATGATCCGGGTACTTTTGAGTCGAGTCGGCGTAAACGCTAAGCTTCCGCTGCGCTTTCGACCTTCTACTCGCGTCAGTCATGATTGCGAGTGCGCCGCGAATCTTTGCTGGAACGAGCGGTATCGTTAGGGCTGACATACTTAGTTCAAGTCCACCCGACAAGTTCCAACATGCTTCGAGCCCGCCGAGCACAAGTGCGTGCTCATTTTGCCGTCAGTTCTTCGGCGGTACGCTGAACGTGCTCATCGCTTCTGGCCCAGATATTTGCCTGCCGGACAGACGCCACGAGATTATGGTCAAGTTGGTTCATTTACATCATGAGCGGCTTCTTTGAAGAATTGAAGCGGCGAAAAGTTTACCGCGTAGCGATTGCTTACATGGTTGCGAGTTGGGCGCTCGCCCAGGGGCTGGCCCAGTTGCTTCCTGTTTTTGATATTCCCAATTCGGTCATCAGGCTCGTCATCGCGTTGATCTTGACCGGGTTTCCGGTCGCGCTCGCTCTAGCATGGGTCTATGATGTCACGCCCCAAGGCATCCGGGCAACACCGGCATCGCCGACGCCGAGATCGCATCGTCGCCGGAATTTATTGATCCTGATCGCCATCGGCATCGTCATCTCTGCTTCAGCGGGATTTTTTCTGTTGCCACGGTTTGTCTGGAATAAAATTGATAAATCAGTCGCAGTCCTGCCTTTTCAAAACTTAAGCAGCGATCCGGATAACGCTTACTTTGCCGATGGAATCCAGGAAGAAGTCCTGACGCGGCTTGCCAGGATCGGCGATTTGAAAGTGATCTCGCGCACTTCAACCCAGGGGTATCAAAGCGAACCGGGCAACCTTGCTGAAATCGCTAAGCAACTTGGGGTAGCGAACATTCTCGAGGGGAGCGTTCAAAAAGCGGGCGATCAGGTGAGGGTCAATGTTCACCTGGTTAACGCACAAACCGGTTCGCAACTCTGGGCCGAGACATATGATAGAAGGCTAAGCGACATCTTTAGCGTCGAGAGCGAAATTGCTAAAGGAATCGCAGAGTCGCTGCAAGCGAAGCTCACCGGTCGCGAGGAGCAGGCGTTGGCCGCCATGCCTACTAACAACCCGCGTGCTTACGACGCCTATTTACGTGGATTAGCTTTTGAAGCACGCAGCAATTACTCGAGCGATGCGTTATTCAAGGCCATCGATTTTTATGACCTGGCGGTGCGGCTTGATCCCAATTTTGCGCTTGCTTGGGCGCGACTTTCTGGTGTGCACGCACTTCTTTACTCTAACCGCCGCGACACAACTGCCACCCGCCGGAATGCGGCAAAGGAAGCTTTGGAAAACGCGCAGAAACTGCAGCCGAACGCTTCCGAAACTCTGCTCTTCACAGGTTATTATCAATATTGGGTGCTGCACGATTACACTTTGGCGAAAGCTACCTTCGAACGCGTCAGCGAGATGTTGCCGGGTAATAGCGAAGTCTTATACGCCCTTGGGGCAATCGCGCGAAGCGAGGGACATTGGAATGAGAGTGTCGCCTACTGGGAAAAGGGCCTCGCCCTCAATCCACGGAACACGGCGTTACTGACCGAAGTGGCATTCACATACGCCGCGCTTCGACAATTCCCGAAAGCGGAAGACCTCTACGATCGGGCACTCGATATTGTTCCTAACGAGTTATCTCTAATGGCGTTAAAAGCCAGCATCTACCAGGCCGAAGGTAATTTACCGGAAGCCGCTAAATTACTCGTGCAGGTGAATGCAGAGACGAATTCGGATGTGGCCGTTCGAATCAAGTTGACTCAATTGAGACTCGAACGACATCAAGCTCAGGACGCGCTGTTGGTGCAAGGCCGCGAAGATCAACTGCTCCTAGCTTCTGGGATTGAGAAGGGTAGCAAACAGGTGGGGCTAGCGCTGGCCCAGCGGGTAGCTGGTGACATCGCTCATGCAAAAGCTGGTGCTCAACAAGCGTGTAACACGCTTGAATCACTTAAGAAGGATCAACCCGAGAACGCCTTCGTCGCGGCGGCCCTTGCCGTTGCTTACGCGATTCTGGATGAAAAGGATTCAGCTCTGAACGAAGCGCAGCGTGCAATCCAGCTTTCACCGAGTAACAAAGATCGCCTGTCTGGACCCGCCTTTGAAGAAAACCTGGCGATCGTTGAAACAATAATCGGGGATAACAGTCGTGCGATCACCACGCTGACGAGACTGTTAAAAACCCCTTATGGTGGCTGGCTTTATAGTCCTACGCCTATTACGCCGGCACTTTTAAGGCTGGACCCGATCTGGGATCCGTTGCGCGCGGATCCAGTTTTCCAAAAGCTGTGCGAGGAAAAGCAGCCGTGAATCTCTGCACGATTCAAATCATCTTAGGCGTTACAAATAGTCGTTCACGCCCGGGACGCTGCTTCTGCGGTCGAAGCCGCCACGACTACAACACTATAACCGACTGAGGCGATTAGATGCCTTCGATTGTGTTTTCCGGGGCTGCGTGAGGCGGAGGGAGAGAATTTTGATTTGTAGAACTTGTGTTATTTGCCGCGGCAGCTCTCTTGGCAGCCCACCTGGCCTTCATCGCTTCCGAAAGTTGCGCTCGACGTTCTGGTGACAGATTGAGTTTTTTTCTCGCTCTCTTGATGGAAGATTTCTGGCCGAACACGGAAACGCCAGCGTCGTTGCGATTCGCTGTTGCGCCAGCAGCCGATCTTCTCGCGGCCTTCAATGCTTTCGCTGTCTCAGCCTGCTGTAGTTTGCGCTTTAATTTGGCCAGTTTGGTTGGGCCCTCTCGCAAGCGCTTTTCCAGCTGCTGGATCTTCTTCTTTAACTTTTTCAGCTTCATACTTCTCTCCCCTCCGATGTCGATAACGAATCTAACGATTGAAGCGTTTCAGTTAATGACAAAATGTCGCCGGTGTCACGTTCTTCTTTGCATTGGGCGCCGTTAAGGTTAAAACCGACGGCAGCGGCAAACGTCTTGCAACTGGCGACTGTGACTTGCTAGGCTTCATTAGTGAGAGCGACACCTGGGACACTCCACAAAGGGGGCGCAAGCTTTGCCACCACCCATTGGAGCGTCGTTGCGCAGTCCGCTCTCACCAATGAATCTCGGGCGGAAGATGCGCTTGCGAAATTGTGCGAGAGCTATTGGCCGCCAATCTACAGTTTTATCCGCCGCCGTGGTTACTCTCCTGTTGACGCACAGGATCTGACCCAATCATTTTTTGCATTTTTTCTGAGGACCAAAGCTTACGCTCGCGCAGATCGCTTGCACGGCCGCTTCCGCTCCTTCTTGCTCGCGTCAGTAAAACATTTTCTGTCGGACAATTGGGACCGTAACCGTGCGGCCAAACGAGGTGGCGATTTTGAATTCTTTTCGCTCGATCAACAGGTGGCGGAAGCGTTTTATGACGCTGCAAACGCCGGCAATTCAAGCGCGGAATCTCTCTTCGATATGCGCTGGGCGAAAACCCTCACATCCGGGGCTCTCGATGTTTTGCGTGAGGAATTGCAAGCTGAAGGTAAACTGCAACTCTTCAAACAACTGAAGAACTTTCTCACCGGAGCCAGCATTCTTCCGTCTTACGATGAGGCATCGGCGCGCACAGGCCTTCCGAGAGCGAACGTAAAAACGCACGTTTATCGGATGCGACAGCGTTATCGCGAGATCGTTCGCCGTGAGATTGCTCGCACAGTCTCCGCGCCGCACGAGATAGACGAAGAGCTGCGCTACCTGTGCAACGCTATGGCCAAGGCAGCGTGAACAAGCAACAGATCATGGAGCAGGTGTCCCCACGCCAAACTCGAAAATGAAAACAGTAGAACGGCCAGAGGGGGGGCCGTCTCCAATGGTCTGTGCAGACTGCGGTTCACGGCTCACTCCTGCGGGTGATGTTGACGCTTTTTGCGTCCCTTGCCTGCTCCAGGCAGCGCTGGGCGATGACGTCGAGGAGACTGCCAGAACGCGTCGCTTCGATCAATATGAGCTGATTATTGGAGATGACGGCACGCCGGTCGAACTAGGCCGCGGCGCTATGGGCGTTACTTACAAGGCATTCGACACGAATTTGCGGTGTGAAGTCGCGCTCAAATTGATTAATCCGCGCTATCTCGCAGATGAGTCCAGCCGTATGCGTTTTCTCTCTGAAGCGCGCGCAGCTGCGCAACTTCGTCACCGCAATATCGCCTCAGTTTTCCATTTGGGCAGCGATCGGGACGAATACTTCTACGCGATGGAGCTCGTAGAGGGCCAGACGATCGAAGATCGAGTACGCTGTCAAGGACCGATCGATTATCCGACCGCACTTGATATTACTCTGCAAATCACTCGTGCGCTCATTGCTGCAGGCGATCGCAATCTCGTTCATCGCGACATAAAACCCTCAAACGTCATGCTTCACACAGAGGCCGATGGGGCGATCATGGTTAAGTTAATCGACTTCGGTCTGGTCAGAAACACGATTCAGTCTGCAAGAACAAGCAGCAGTCCAGTTCGCAACGGATTCATTGGCACACCACACTTCGCGAGCCCCGAACAGTTCGAAGGCAAAGCAACCGACGCGCGCTCGGACATTTATTCGTTAGGCGTAACGCTTTGGTACATGCTCTCCGGCAAACTGCCGTTCGATGGCACGCGTGACGAAATTCGTCAGAAACAACTGAGCGGCCCCCCGCCCTTTGCCCAACTAAAGGGCATCCCCCGCACGGTTGTCGATCTAATCAGGCGCATGCTTGAGGCCGATCCAGCGATGCGATCGAATTCGCCAGCCGTGTTGAAGGAGCAACTGAACAACTGCATTGCGGCCATTGATTGCGCGAAACAAAAGCAGCGCCGCCGATTTGCGTATAGCGCATTGGCCGCCGCAGTCATTATCAGCGGCACTTTGGCCGCTGCTTTCGTTCTTCAACGCAAGTTCGTCGCCAGCGAAGTCGTAACGGAGAAAAATGTTGCTGTATTACCATTTCAAAATCTGAGCGGCGATCCGGATAACGCCTATTTCGCCGATGGCGTGCAGGACCAGATCCTGACCGACCTTACGCAGATCGCCGATCTAAAAGTGATCAGCCGGGTAAGCGTGATGCAGTACAACACCGGCATCGCGCGCGACCTGCGCAGGATTGGTGGAGAGTTGGGTGTCGCGCACGTGGTGGAAGGCAGTGTACAACGTACGGGCAACAAGATCCGGGTGAACGCGCAGTTGATTGATGCCCGCACTAATGCGCGCTTGTGGGCGCAGACTTATGATCGCGACCTGGACGATGTCTTCGCGATTCAAAGTGAGATTGCCAAAGCCATCGCCGGTCAGTTGCACGCCAACCTTTCGCCTGGCGAGAAGGCGGCGATTGAAAAACCGCCCACCACCGAGCTGGCCGCTTTCGATCTCTACACCCGGGCCAAGACTCTGCTCCTCTCAACTTCTTTCGGCGTGAATATTCAGCAAAACCTGGAGCAAGCGATTGAGCTTCTTAATCAAGCGGTGGCACGAGACCCTGCGTTTTTCGATGCTTACTACCAGCTTGCTTATGCTCACGGTTACGCCTATTCGGTGTTTGGCGATCATACCCCTGCCCGGCTCGCCTCGGCGGAAGCGGCTCTGCAAGCGGCAACGCGGTTGCGGCCAGATGCTGGAGAAACGCACCTCGCGCAAGCGGGCTATCTATATCGTTGTAGGCGCAACTACGACGGCGCACTTGCTGAACTGAAAGTGGCGCGCCGCAATCTGCCCAACGATCCGCGCATCTTTGAATTGACCGGCCTCATATTGCGCCGGCGCGGAGACCAGGAAGAAGGAGTGCGTAATCTGGAGCGCGCAGTGGACCTTGATCCACGCAATGTTCATACGCTCCAACAGATTGCCATCAGTTATCAGTATATGCGGCGTTATCCACAGGAGGCTGCTGTGTTCGATCGCGTCTTGACTATTGTTCCAAACGATATTCCCGCGAAAACTACTCGTGCTTACGTTGAGCTTGACTGGAAAGCCGAGACGCGGCCGTTGCACGATGCGTTGGATTCGATCCTGGCCGCGGGTCCAGACGCAATTGCTCAGGTCGCCGACGCCTGGTTTATGTGCGCGCTGGCGGAGCGCGATCCAGCGGCAGCAGAGCGCGCCTTGGTGGCGCTGGGCGACAATCCGTGTTGGGGCGACGAGACTGTGCTTTTAAGCCGCAGTTTTGGCGAAGGCTTGCTGGCGCGAATGATGAATGACGAGGCGCGGGCACACGCCGCCTTCGGCAAGGCTCGTCTTGAACAGGAGAAGATCGTTCAAGCGCAGCCAGGTAACGGGCCGCCGCTTTGCGTACTCGGTCTCATCGACGCCGGTCTGGGGCGAAAAGAAGAGGCGTTGCGGGAAGGCCGCCGCGCAATCGAACTTGTTCCCGTGGAAAAAGATTCAATCAATGGAAGTCGGATACTTGTCTATTTCGCCATAATCGCTGCTTGGGCCGACGAGAAGGACCTTGCGTTCCAGTACTTGGCAGCCAACGCCAAATCACCCGGCGGGTTCAACGTTGCGACCTACGGCGCTCTAAAGCTGCTACCCTTCTGGGACCCAGTTCGCGGCGATCCGCGTTTCGAAAAAATCGCCGCCTCACTCGCGCCAAAGGAACTGCCCAAGTAGAAAAAGGATGAATTCGCGGAACCTCTTTACCGGAGCAGGGCGACGATCGGAGTTTCCAAAAGCCCTCCGAAAAGAGCAGCATCTAACCACGAATGGACACGAATCGACGCCGATTTCGGAAAGAGGAACAACCACGGATCTCACGATAACACAGATAACATAGATACAGACGTGCTCCGGAAGACGTGATAGGGCGCTTCACTCCTGTGCGCGCCGTCTGATTGCCCCCTGTTCGGCGGGCAGAGGACTGCCCGCCCTAACTTTTTTCCCGTTCGCCATCCGGGTAACCTATAACGCCGTAGCTTTGGCGTAGTCGGATCCGCGGTTTTCCCGCTTCAACCATTCAGCGCGCTAACTCTTTTAGCGTGGCGGAGTCAATGCAGCGAAGCCCGCGAAGCCATTTTTTTGAAACGCTCCCCAATTTTTTCCTTTGTAAGGGAGCGAACCGAAAGAAGCTCCCATGAAAACAAAACAGAATCATTCCTTCCGCGCTTCGGCGCTTCAAAGCACATTGCGCGTTACACTCTTCTTGCTCTCGGTGACATTGCTGACGTTCGCCGCAGTGTCTTCGAAGAACCAGCCTGAGCAAACGCAGGCTGCTGCCGGTGTCGCTCTCCAGTCTGCACACCGCCGCGCAGTTCTGTCAGAGTCAATTGCTAAAAAAAGCGCAGATGCACAGCAATTGGCGCACGTCGAATTTTCGGCGAGCCGCCAACGTGTCGGCAACCATGAAATCGCCGGGTTCAGTGCGCGCGAGGCGCTGAGTGCACAGAAGGACAACCTCACGCCGCCGTCCGGACTCAAGCCGGTTGAACAGAAAGCGTGGCTGGCGATGGCCCGCCGGCTTGGCGCCAGCGGCTTGACCAGCTTTTATCCGAAGCGGTACGAGGAGCCCTTCGTTGTGGAGGGCTCAGGGGTGCGCGTAGCGGTGCGGCCTATGGGCGCTACGGATGCGGCGGCGCAGATCGACGACGGCAAGGTGACCTACCGCGAGGCCTATCCAGAGACTGATAGCATGCATGTGGTGAGTGGTGGGCGCAGTGAAGAGTTTCTGTTTTTGCAGAATGAATGCGCACCGCGCGAGTTCGCGTACGAGTTGAGTGAGGTGAGCGCCGGGACCCGCGTCGAATTGGTGAGCGGTGAAGTACACTTTACCGGCATTGCCGGGCACGGCGTTAAGATCGAGGCGCCATCGCTGATCGAAGCCAACGGCGCGTTACGGTCTGATGCCGTGCACTGGGAGTTGGACGCTGCACGGAATGGCGCGCAGCGATTGCGCCTGGTAGTGGCGGGAGGTCTGCGCTATCCGGTGCTCATAGATCCGACCTGGATTCCCACCTTTAGCCCGGACACTAGGCGCGACCTACACACGGCGACGTTGTTGCCCAACGGCAAGGTGCTCGTGGTAGGAGGAAGTCCCATTGGTCCCCCTTCGTTCGCCAGCGCGGAACTTTTCGATCCGGCGGCCAACGGCGGTTTCGGCGGTTGGACTGCCACCGGCTCCCTCGGAACGGCGCGCGCTGGCCACACCGCAACGTTGCTGCCCGACGGTAAGGTGCTGGTGACAGGCGGAGTTAACTCCTATTACGATGATGATTTTAATTATTTCAGTTTTGTTCTCGCGAGCGCGGAACTGTACGATCCCGCAAGCGGGACCTGGAGTACGACTGGGCCTCTCAGCACCATGCGAGTTTTTCACACGGCGACGTTGTTGCCTAACGGTAAGGTGCTGGTGACAGGAGGAGAAGGCAGCGGTGGCGGAGTGCTTCCCAGCGCGGAACTGTACGATCCGGTAGCCGGGACCTGGAGCAGCACCGGTCCCCTCGGCACGGCTCGCGAATTTCATACAGCGACACTGCTGCCTGACGGCAAGGTGTTGGTCGCTGGAGGATCGGTCGGAGGAGGAGGCAGCTTCAACGGCTGTCTCGTGAGCGCGGAGCTGTACGATCCCGCAAGCGGGAACTGGAGCGACACAGGCTCCCTCAATAACGCACGCACGTACCATAAGGCGGCGTTGCTACCCACTGGCAAGGTGCTGGTGTTAGGAGGATCTGGCAACGCCTCTGAACTCGCGAGCGCGGAACTGTACGATCCTACCAGCGGAGCGTGGAGTATCACTGGCAGCCTCAACGGCCCACGTTTATGGAGTTCAGCGACGTTGACGTCCGATGGCAAGGTGCTGGTGGTAGGAGAATCTGACCACGCGGAACTGTACGATCCGGCAAGCGGGAACTGGAGCGTCAGCGGACCTTCGACCCTTAATTGCAGCGACGAACGACCTACGGCCACGTTGCTGCCCAACGGCAACGTGCTGATAGCGGATCTCTGCGGCGCGCGAGTGTACGATCCGGTGGCCAACGATGGCGTAGGTTCGTGGACCGACACAGGCTCCCTCAATACCGCACGCTTCAATCACACGGCGACGTTGCTGCCTAACGGCAAGGTACTGGTGGCAGGAGGAGAAGGCAGCGGCGGGAGTGTTATTGCGAGCGCGGAACTGTACGATCCGGCTAACGAAAGCTGGAGTGGCACTGACTCTCTGGGCACGGCACGCACGTCACATACGGCGACGTTACTCTCTGATGGCACGGTGCTGGTGGCAGGAGGAGAGGGCAGCGGCGGGAGCGTTCTTGCCAGCGCGGAACTGTACAATCCGGCAAACGGCCACTGGAGCAGCACCGGCTCCCTAGACACCGCACGCTCTGCTCACACGGCGACATTGCTCCCCAATGGCAAGGTGTTGGTGGCAGGAGGAAATGGCGGTGCCGGCGTGCTTGCCAGCGCGGAACTCTACGATCCAACAGCCGGGACGTGGAGTGCGACCGCAGACCTGGGTACCGCACGCGTTTTTCACACGGCGACATTGATGCCGCCTAACGGCAAGGTGCTGGTCGCAGGAGGTGACGCCAGTAACGGCGTCGCTCTTGACACCACGGAGGTGTACGATCCGGCGGCCAACGGTGGCATAGGCGCCTGGAGCGACACCGGCGCCTTCGCCCTCGACGAATTCGGGGACCACGACTACCACTCACATCACACGGCGACGTGGCTGTGGTTGCAAGGCAAGGTGCTAGTGGCAGGAGGATCACTCTTTGATGCGCCCTTCTTCTCAGCGCAAATGTACGACCCGGTAGGCGCGATCTGGAATTACACCGGCAACTTCGGCAGTGGGAACGAACGCAAATATCACACGGCGACTTTGCTGCACAATAGCAAAGTGCTGGTGGCAGGAGGAGAGGACACCGGGGGAGGCATTTTTGCGAGTGCGCAACTGTTGGATCCGTTCCCTATTTTCAGTCCTCCGCTTCGCTTTGGAACGTGGAGCAGCACCGGCACGCTCGGCACTGCACGCGAAAAGCACACGGCGACATTGTTGCCCGACGGCAAGGTACTGGTGGCAGGAGGACTTGGTATAAGCGGCCCTCTTGCGAGCGCGGAACTGTACGATGTAAGCCCGACTCCGAGCCCAACACCTAGTCCAAGTGCAACTGCAACGGCTACAGCTACGGCTACGTTTACCCCGACGCCTACAGCAACGTTTACTCCAACCCCAACGGCTACCTATACGCCAACTCCTACAGCTACGGCCACATTCACCCCGACGCCAACGGCCACGGCAACCTCTACACCTACGCCTACTGCGACGGCTACAATCACCCCGACACCGTGTTCACATATATACGTGGTC
>DASTMV010000138.1:0-4153 GCA_035713885.1 Candidatus Udaeobacter sp.
TGGTTACCGTGTTTCTTTCTCTTATTATGTTTTGCTGCTTCCAGCGGGGTGAACGGCACCAAGGCCATTACAATAGCCAATACCGCTCCTATGTGTCTTACAAATCTATTCTTCATCGTCTCGGATAAAGGGGGGCTCTGCATCCTCGATACGGATACAGCTGATGTTTTAATGGCTTAGGTCTTTATCCGGAAACAGCTGGATCAGGTTTCGAAAAAAACTCCGTGTGTTATCAGATCTTGTTATCTAATGACCCAGCCTTGTTACTGGCTCGATGTAGCTCTTCTAATTAAGAACAGCGACTAGCATTCTCGAGCTCGGGCCGCTTCCTACGCTTCTTTTCTGGGCTCGCGCTTAGGCGGGAACCTTTGCTTGGAGGAGCCGATAGTGGAATCACAAGAATCGACGATGCCGTAACTAGTTTCCAGGCATAACTCTAACGCACGCGAATTTAAGGTCCGCGCCCTGACACTGATCACGTCTTAGGTCTTTATCCGGAAACGGCGGTGCAAAGTTCCCAGGATGTTTTGATCTCTCCTTAAAGGGCACGCCCAGACTCGTTTGAAGTCTTGTCACCTTTTTATTAAGAAACGACAGCAGATAGTTGTCGGACACGTAAAATTTCCGACTTCGCCGATTTGACACACACACATCAACCGGCGCTGCGTGGGAACAGTGATTCTGGCGGCAACGCAGACTGCTGGCGAATTATTGCGTACCGTCAGCCGGATCACAGATTCCAGCCACGGAGCTCTAGGGCGGAACTCCAAACGGATAAATCAGACGCGATCGCGGGAACGTTTGTGTCGATCTTTGAATGTGAGCTCGGCGACACCCGATTTATCGAGCTCGCCCAGGCCTTCCGCGACCATGCGATCGTATTGTTCCTTGGTAGCCTGCGCGAGCGGTAGGTCGAGGCCAAGACTGCGGCCGAGCTCCAGCGCGATCCCGCTGTCTTTGGCAGCATGCGCAGCAGAGAAAAAGCAGCTATGCTCGCGATTTTGCATGTCTTCTCCATCGGTTTCGAGCACGCGAGACGCGGCACCAGTCTGCGAGAAAACCTTCCTTAACATTTCCAAATCCACACCAAGCGCTGCGCCCATGGCCAGTCCCTCCGCTAGCCCCGCAGTGTTGATGTTCATCACCATATTGACGAGCGCCTTCACCTTTGCGGCTTCGCCCGCCTTACCGATAAAGCGCACGTCCGAAGCAAGTTCCTGCAAAATCGGTTCTGCTTTGCGGAATGCATCCTCTGTTCCGCCACACATTAGATAAAGCTTGCCCTGGCGCGCCTGAGGAATACTCGATGCCATACACGCTTCAAGCGTTTGTGCTCCTGCTTGCTGCGCCAGTTTTTCAACCTCAACATGCACTTGAGGCGAGATCGTTGCGCAATTAATGAAAAGCTTGCCTCGTGCGTTAACGAGCAGATTGTCGCCGCCCCCCGCGAAGATATTTCGCATTGCGGCATCGTCCGTTACGACGGTAAAGATCACGTCAGATTCAGCCGTTACTTCCGAAAGATCTTGAGCAGCTGCGCAACCGAGCTCAGCGGCGAGTGACGTAGCGGCCGCACGATTCGTATCGTAAACGACTGTGACGTGAAATTGTCGATCCTTCAATCTGCGCGCCATGTTCGCGCCCATTCTACCGACTCCAACAAGACCGATATTCATGAGGAACTGTTCTCTTTACCGATGCCTTTGAGACTTAAGTGTCGACGTTCAAACCTTGCCGGCGAAAAACGGATTATGCACCTTCTCCTCGCTCACCGTCGTCATTGGCCCATGCCCAGGGCAAATGATCGTGTCGTCGAGCAATGTCAGGATTTTCTCGAGATTATTTCGCAACGCGTCCTGGTAGGAGACATTTCCGCCACCCATTGATCCGGCGAACAGCGAATCGCCCACGATCGCGATTGGGTGCGAGAGACCTGTCACCACATATGTCATTCCCGCCTGGGAATGGCCCCAGGTCAGTAGCGTATTGATTTCCAGATGTCCGAGACGGAAACGTTTTCCTTCATCGATTGGCTCCGCCCCGGCGACGGGCTCGCGAGCGGGGGCAAAAACGTCTGCACCGGTTTCCTCGCGCAGCCGCGGCAGGTCCGCGACATGGTCGGGATGCGCATGGGTAAGAAGAATCAGTTGCACGTCCAATTTGTGGCGGTTGGCAAAACGCACGATTTCGCCGCTATCAGCGCCGGTATCGAATGCCGCCGCAACGCGGCTGGCCGGGTCCCAGACGAGATAGGCGTTCACCGTCATATCGTGATAACGCGTGTTGAATTGAGCGAAACCGTCCCGCTCCTTGATTCTCTCCGGATGCCATTCACCTTTCGCCAACTCGCAAAGCGGGTCCATGGCAAGACCAAGCACGGGGGCCACGCGTAGCAGCGCCTGCTCATCGACATCGCCTTCGCGGAGTTTGCGGATCATTTGCAATTCGACGCCTGCTTTTTTTGCCAGTTCGGAGTCAGAAATTCCCAATCCGCGCTGCGCCTTTCCAATGATGTCACTCGCGTTGTCTTCAAGAGGGATCATGTTCTGTGCCTAAAATTCCGTCTGTTAAATGTAAATCGAGTTTGCTCCTTGAATGACGCGCAAATCACTAATCTGATTTCCTACCAGTCTCTCAACCGACGCTGCAACTCGAGCAACCGAGAATCGCGTGCCAGTCTCTTTTTCTATCGATGTCATTACAACGTTATTAATGCCGCAGGGAACGATGCGACTAAAAGGTGAAAGATCGCCGCACACATTCAGCGCGAACCCGTGCATACTGATCCAGTGACGAACCCCTACTCCGATCGAAGCAATCTTGCGGTCGCCGACCCAAACTCCGGTAAGCAATTCGCGCCTTGAAGCGGCAATCCCGTGTTCTCCCAAGAAATCAATGAGTAATTGTTCGAGCCAGCGCAAATATTTGTGTAAATCCTGGCCGCATCGGCGCAGATCGATAATGGGGTAACCTATTAGCTGCCCCGGCCCGTGATAAGTTGCCTGCCCGCCGCGATTGATGACGAAAACGGGATGCGGCAAACGCCCGGCGCCAGGTTCGCTACGGCGAATCGGCCCTCGGGCAGACAAACTCGATTGATCCGGGGTCCGTCCGATGGTGTAAACCGGTTCATGCTCGAGCAAAAGGAATTGGTCTTCTAACGACGGGTCGTTCCGCTTCTTCAACACCACTTCTTCCTGCAAGGCCAGCGCTTCGGAGAAATTCATTCTGCCAAGCCAGCGCACTCGAATATCAGCAATCGTTGCGTTCATATCCGCGTTGGTCCCGGCATACCCAGACTCGCGACTTCCTGTGAGCGCAAGTGCGTGAGCCCGATCGCCAACGCATCGGCTGAATCAGCGTCCGGCGTTTCTGTCAAACCAAGAAGCGCGCGCACCATGAACGCGACCTGATTTTTGCCCGCACCCCCGCGCCCAACGGTGGATTGTTTAATCCGTTTCGGTGAATATTCGAAAACTGGTAACCCGTTTTCTGCCGCAGCCAGGATGGCAACGCCTCGTGCGGCTCCAAGAAGAATCGCGGTCTTGTAGCTTTGCACATAAATGACCGATTCAAGCGCGCAACAATCCGGTGCGTGTTCCCGAATGAGCTCAACCAACCGATCGCGAATCGCGACCAGACACGACGAAGAATTCAGTGAGCTGACATTGTGGATCGTCCCGAAATAAACAGAGCGCGGTTTTCCACCGTTTGCATCGACAATCGCGACACCGGTATTGCGCAAAGAAGCGTCAACAGCGATCACGCGCATTATCGCTAATCTTAAAATCGACCGGCTTGGGTTCAACCCCGAAAGCGTTCGGGCCAAACATGGAATCGACAAGTTCCCAAACAACCGTTTTACTCGCGACAACGTTGAACCCTTTTCATAAACGAGCCAGGAACAAAAAGTTGATCAGCTCTGTTACCACGGTTGCGAGCATGATCGCCATTCTTTCATACGCCCCTTCATCATTCGCGACGACGAAAGGTTTGAGTCAAATTGTGACGCCGGATTTGCAACCAGAGGGGGATCTCTCGCTGAGTCTCCAGATTCAAGACAAGCGGATTGCGAACCCATATGAATTGCAAGCTGAACTGGGCCTCACCAAATGGGCTGAGGTGGCGGTGTTTCGCGGATTTCAACCGGACG
>DASTMV010000139.1:0-5738 GCA_035713885.1 Candidatus Udaeobacter sp.
TTGCATACGGCTTAATGGAAAAATGCCTTTTTGAATATTTTCAATTACTGATGGATTAAGATCAGTTGCATAGATTAAAGATTTATTTAAAAGGTTGGCTTCATCAAGTAAAATAGCCATCGAATAAACTTCTTCGCCGGTCGCACATCCCGGTACCCAAGCGCGCAACTCATCATGGCGGCCTTTGTTTTTCAGGATTACCGGCAGAAAACGTTTGCGCAAATCGGTGAAGAGCTGGGGATCGCGGAAAAAGCGCGTCACGTTGATCAGCAAATCGTCGAAGAGTGATTCGACTTCCCTTGGGTTGTTGCGCAGGATACGCGCGTAATGGCTCAGTTTCGTTATCTGATGCAACGCCATCCGGCGTTGAATGCGCCGGTTGAGAGTGCCCAGCTTGTATCCGGCGAAATCAACGCCCATCTGCTTTTTGAGTGACAAAAAGATGCGGCCCAGATCGTCCGCCTTCTCGTACTCCGATTTGGCGGCCCGCTCCGTCTCGCTCTCAGACATTGGCCGCCGAATGTAGGGATGCTCGACGATGTGACGGATTTCGCTCGCGATCTCGCGTGGAGAACGCACTGCATCTACGAAGCCGGAACGGATTGCGTTGCGCGGCATCTCCGCGAACTTCGCGCTTGCTTCGTCCTGCGCGAAAGTAAGACCGCCTGCTGCTTTGATCGCGCGAAGTCCCGCGGTTCCGTCGCTACCCGTCCCGGAAAGGAGTACACCGATCCCGCGGCTCCCGCGTGCTTCCGCAAGCGATTCAAAAAACTGGTCGATGGTTACGTTTGGTTGCTGGCCTCGGCGAACCAGTGTGAGCTCGCGGCCTTTAATGACCACACATTTGTTAGGTGGTTGGACATAAACAGTGTTCCGCTCTGGCGTGGTTGTTTTTTCGATCTCGATCACCGGCATCGCGGTCACTTTGCCTAACAAGCTGGCCAGTCTGCTGGCATGATGCGGGTCGAGATGCTGCACGATTACGAACGCCATGCCATTTCTCGCCGGCAGATGCCGCAGCAATTCCATGGTAGCTTCGAATCCGCCCGCTGACCCTCCGACGCCAACAATCGGGCAGTTAACGTTTCTTTTCGTTGGTTTAGCCCTCTTCTTTTTGCCTGATGGCGACACTTTCTTGCGTGGGGGCCTTCTCGCAGGCATGGGCTTGTACAATATGAATCGCAACAGGTGATGATACAAGGTGGAACGCATTGTCCTTAAGGCGTGGGTACGCGGCGCCGAGGGCGCGTGCGGCGAGGATGGCCATCGCCTTCGGAGAAGCCGATCCGCTCAATCTATTGTCGAGGCTCGATTCAGTAGATGAGGGGCAACTTCTCCCCATGACAAAACACAATATCATTGTGATCGGGACTTCGGCTGGCGGAGTGGAAGCCCTTTGTGAACTCAACGAGCACCTCCCCGCGAACCTAGACGCGTCGGTTTTTGTAGTCATGCACATCGGGACCGACACGATATTGCCGGAAATTTTGAGTCGCTGCGGAAATCTTCCAGCGGTCATTGCCAGACATAAGAAACGTTACAAACACGGCTGCATTTACTGTGCGCCAGCAAATTGTCATTTATCGATCAAAGACCACGCGACAGTGCTCATACGTGGCCCGCGCGAAAACGGGCATCGGCCCGCCGTAGACGTTCTTTTTCGCAGCGCTGCGCGCGCACATCGTTCGAAGGTCGTGGGGGTAGTGCTGAGCGGTGGACGCGACGATGGCTCGGCTGGTCTTTACGCCATCAAAGCGCGCGGCGGCGTCGCCATTGTGCAGGATCCCGCCGAAGCCATTACGCCAAACATGCCGCGTAATGCTCTCAACATGGTCGATGTCGATTATTGCCTGCCAGTTCGGCAGATCGCCGATGTTCTCGTTCAACTCGCGAACGGTAAGGCCACCAACATCACAGAATCGGCAAACGGAGCGAACATGATGGAGGAACAAGCGACTGCCGATCGTCCTACCAGTGAGCCACCGGGCGATCAAATTCCGGTCACATGCCCGGAATGCAACGGTCCGCTGTATGAGATCAAAGACCGACAGATGGCGCACTTCGAATGCTTCGTCGGTCACCACTTTTCACCGGATAGCCTCAGCGAAGAACACGCCGAGGCACTCGAGCGGGCGCTATGGACCGCCATTCGTAAATTAAAGGAACGGGTGGTGCTGCATCAGAATTTGATGGAGCAGAAGCGTAACAAAGGCGAGGAAGAATTGTTCAAACGCCTCGAGGAATCAGTCTCGACGGCCAAGAATGATTTAAAGCTTCTGCGCGAGATTTTGCACCGAATTTGATTGCGCTCGGCCACCTTTGCACACGGGTCGCTGATTGGCTGTGCACGAGAAAGAAATTGTTTTACAGGCCGATGGCGGCTTTACGTTCCTCAATTAGATCGCGCTCGACTTCCCAAAATCTGAGCGAAGCAAGTAGAAGGCTATGTGTTAGTTCAACCTGGTTCGCTTCTTCATGATCCGTTATTCCACCCGCCAACAGCTTGTAACTTTTGCTTGCCCTTTCCCGGCTTGGTTTGGATTTCGACCTTCTCAAGCGTATGTGACTAGCTCGTCCCGCTGCCATAAACGATTCTCCTTTTCGTTAGGTCTTTTCCTTTTCATGTGGTTCGCGTGACGATTTAACAGCGGTTGTGAAAAATTGTTTCCATCTTTCGCATGAATCGAAATTCTTCTGGCGCTTCAGAAGGTCCTGCGCGGAGATAAAGCTCGGTCTTTCAAGTGATCACGTGGCTTACGCAAGGGATGCGCTTCGCATCCCTGGACGATCCTTGCTCACGTCACGCGGCGGTCGCAATCCAGCTAAGTATTGAGTGTCAAACGCGCGCAATGCCGCTGTGACAGTGGACCCAATTCCCACGATTCCTTCCTCTACGCTCGGTCCAAGCAGTGCGATCCAGAGTTCACCGCGAACAAATAACCGGGGACGTCGGACTGCCGAGGGGCTTCCGGCGTGAGCGACACAATAAAGTTCCATCTGCTGCATCGCTGCCATGGCGTAGTCCGTGACATGGTGCCCATGCGGAACTTGACCGTTGCTTTTCTTCATTCGCGAGTAGAACGCACTCGCGCTGGACGTTGGATGTGGTTTTTTCACAGAGATCTAACAATGGCAGAGATACCTGGCTACGCTGTTCGCAACGCAGCGCCCTGTCTCTACCCGTTAGGCGCGCGTAAGGTTTTCACCGATAGACGAATCCACCGCGCGCCCGATTGTGCTGTAACTCACTGGCGGGATATATGTTTCTCATGGCAATATCTCCTCCCATTCCGCTGTCCGACGGAGACAAACTGCATCTGCTCCAGCGACTCGATCAATTCCGCGAGTGGCGTTCTCTGGATGAGAGTCGGTATTGTCTTGTTTGCGGCAAAATTATTAGTGGCCGGGAAATCCAGGTAGCGGGCGACGCAGATGGAAATGTACCGGTGAGAATAAATTGCCCGACAGAACGATGTAGTTCCATTCCCATGGATTGGGTGCTACCCACAGACGAAATTCTTGCCGTGGCAGCAAGGCTATCCGTCCCGGCGGACAACGTTGCTCCTCAAACCGGGACTGACAGCTGCATGGAACGCGGCCTTGCATCGCGATTGCGCAAATTAGGTGTTCATTTTAAGCGAGCTTCTCATGCCTGAGCCCTCCAACTAACTGCGAGCCCGTCTTTCACGGGCTCGCGGCGTCTTCGTCGGCTCCTATTGAGGAAGCCGCATAAGGTTTTTCCTGATACTACAACAATCCCGTCGCGTAAGGCTTTATCCGATTACGCAATCATCCGGCGTCCCGATTGTTTGTTTCGACGCAAAGCGCAGAGTGGTTCTTGCGTTATGACAGCTAATGTAAGACTCCACCATCGACTTTCGATCTTGCGTACGGGAGATCGATTCAGGAAATGGAAATCGCTCGATGATCAGCGCGTTTGCAGCGTTTGCGAGCGAAAGTTCAAAGGCAGGCAGATTGAGATCAGGCGCTTTTCTGGTGACCGATACAAACTTTGTTGTCCTACACTTGGGTGTCCTTCAGGACCGCATCAATGGGTTTATCTACGAACAGCGGTCACTTCCGAGTTAATAGAGCCGTCTTGCTGGGGAGATGGTAAACGAGCGGCGTACCAGACGGAGCCTTCGCTTCAGACACAGGCCCATCGAATATGATCGGATCCAACCTTGATCAACCTGCATTGTCCTCAGCGCCAGATGAAGCGTTAATGAAAGCAGTCTCGCACCGGCGCTACGACGCGCTCGCCGAGTTGTATGACCGGCACGGCAAAAGGCTGCGCGCGACAATCGACGGAGTTGTCCACGAACAAGCTGAGGCTGACGACGTGTTACAAGAGATTCTCATTCAGATTTGGGAGGAGGCAGACCGTTATTCACCCAAGGCTGGTAAACCACTGGGGTGGATGGTTACCATTGCGCGGCGGCGTGCTATCGATCGATTGCGACGGCGCCAGGCCTATTCCCGCGTGCGGGAGCGTTATCAAAAGCGGGTTAGCCATGAGACATCGAACTTGCCGCGCAAGGCGGACGAAGTTTTCATATTAAACGATCTGCGGCACTTTCTGAAGGAGTGTATGCGAGTGTTGCCGACGCTTCAACGTGAGGCGTTGGAGCTGGCTTTCTTCAAGGGCCTGAGTCACAGAGAAATTGCTACCGCGACGCATGCTCCGCTGGGAACAGTGAAAACGCGGCTCGAACTTGGCCTGCAAAAGCTTACCCAGGCACTAAGACCACTGCGCCACAAGGTGTGATGTAAGCCGGTGCGAGGAAGATCCGCTTCCAAACATTGTTGTAGGCATGTCCTCATGCGCAGGTATCCATCCAGATTGCGGCTGAGGACAGCCGCCTCTACACCAGATAGCCAAATAGTAACTGTCGGCGCCGAGTTGGCGCAGTCACGCTAACGCAGCAAAACGACAAGCAATACGATTAGTAAAATGAGACCCAGGCCTCCGCTGGGATAATATCCCCAGCCAGTGCTGTATGGCCATGTGGGCAGCGCGGCGATTAGTACCAGAATAAGGATGATGAAGAGAAGTAAGCGCATATTTCAGGTAATTCGCATCTGGTTAGTGTGCCACGCGTTAATTCTTTAGTTAATGCGGGCTCGGCGAAGTATTGATATTGATTTCGGTTTTCTCCTTCCTGGTCTCAGTAGCCTGGTAGGTGTCTCGCCGTAGTTTCTGCAGGATTTGTTACGTTAAGATGTCCGCGCGTTACTGATGAACTTCCCCGGGTCGAAGGAGATTTAGATGCGTCGATGGAGACTTAAACTTTCGGACCGGATTGCGTTCAATTTAATGTGGGTCCTGGTCATCTTGATTGCAGTTTGTGCTGTCGTGCTGCTGCGCAGCTGCGCTTGAGAAGGATCAGATGATCGCCCTTTTTTTAGCCAAGGGGACACGACGGAATGGCTCGATATGCATCATCTGATCTGGCTAGCGCTCTTCCGGAATCGTCAGGCGCATGCATCGATTTATGTGACGCAAGGCAACTGATTCCGGTTCCGGGCGCGTATCTCTAGCATTATGACGAAACTACAATTGAAGGGCAGCTGGAACGAAGCGAAAGGCAAACTCAAACAGAAGTACGCGCAATTGACAGATAACGACTTGACGTTTGCGGAAGGAAAGGACGACGAACTACTGGGGCGCCTCCAACAGAGACTCGGTAAATCAAAGGAGGATTTGCGAAGAGAAATCGAAGCCCTGTAAAAGCCGC
>DASTMV010000140.1:0-24610 GCA_035713885.1 Candidatus Udaeobacter sp.
CGAGTATGCACTCGCACGCTATCGCCGACTTTGAATTTGGCGCCGTCCTTTTGCTGCTCTTTTTCAATGAGATCGATAATGCGGTTCATAAGCGAGGCCTTGGGGAGGGAAGGGCGTTCACTTTGCTCTAAGCCCGGCAAAATGCAAGTCCGGTGCGGTTTGTGATTGTCGATCCGGCGATTTATAGTCGCGCTCGCTTTCGCGCTCGTAGCTCAACTGGATAGAGCGTTGGCCTCCGGAGCCAAAGGTTGTGGGTTCGACCCCCGCCGGGCGCATTGCTTTAGACGCGATGCGGCACTGCATTGAGCGGACGCCGCAGCGCGGCGTACCAAATTTTCGTGTACTCGAAATTCTACGCGAGCGACTCGAGCCGGTTGAGCAAATCTTTTTTGCTTGTCACTCCAACGACCTGGTCGCGCAGTTGGCCATTCTTAAAAAAGAGCAGGGCTGGAATCGCGCGAATGTTGTATTTCGACGAGAGACTCTGGTTTTCGTCCACGTTCACCTTGGCGATCTTGACGGCGCCCGCCTTTTCGCGCGCGACCTCATCCAGCAGCGGCGCGATCATTTTGCATGGACCGCACCATTCGGCCCAAAAATCGACGATCATGGGTTTGTCGTCCTGCGTCAGTTCGCGGTCAAAGTTAGATTCGGTGAGGTTTATGATTGCAGAATTTTCCATGGTTAAGAAAAGTAAATCCAAATCTGGATAATCAAAATCAACGCAGAAAATCCCAGAAGCAACCAATAGAGCAGCATTGAGGTTTCTTTCGTCGCCGCTTCAGGTGAAGCAGTTGGCGATCTCGGCGAAGTCAAAGAGTTGGCGGACGAAATATCCCCGGCGGCAGATTCCACACCAGACCGGGTTGAAGAATGAATGCTCGGATTACTCGTCTCAAGAATCGGCAACTGCATTCGTGCGGTCTCGCACGGCTCGACGATTTGCTCAGGTTCTGCCATTAGCCTTCGAGAAATTCACCAGAAACCGGGAGGCTTGTCACTACCCAATCTCGCCTGATTGCATAGTACGCGCCTTCACTCTTGTTGCCAAAACCACACAAGTTTGAGACCGGTTATCCGGGCGGCCACATCATGGATAACTCGCATTATGCTAGCAGATCGTAGCCGCGGCTGCCGCTGATGGTTCGCCAAATGAATTCGCCAACAGGCGCAGGTTTCGATAAAACCACGCGCGTATCGATATCGGGAGCGTCGCCTTCGGTGCGTGCCACGTGCGGCTGATCCACGAGCAGTTTTGGTTCGGTGCCAATTCTCTCACGCGCGAGATCGTAAGCTATCGATTGCTGCTCCAGCATCGCCTGCCGGTAACGCGCGTTCTTGGTCCTTGCGGGAAGCTGGCCTGGCATATTCGCGGCGCGCGATCCCTGTTCCTGAGAGTATTTGAATATCCCGAGCCGCTCGAACCGGGTACGCCGAATAAAATCGATCAGCGTTTCGAATTCCGCATCGGTTTCTCCGGGAAATCCAACGATGAAAGTAGTCCGGAGTGTTATGCCCGGAATTCCTGCACGTAGTTTGCGAATCAAATCTTCGATATGCGCCCGCGATGTTTCACGACGCATCCGATCCAGCATCGATCCGTCAATGTGCTGCAGCGGAATGTCGATGTAGCGCGCGACCTTGTTGCATTCCGAGATGGTTTCGATCAGCTCGTCACTCCAATGCGCCGGGTGCGTGTAAAGCAGACGGACCCAAAATTCGCCCTCGATTTTCTGAATCTCGCGAAGCAGCGCAGCTAATGTCGGACCACGAGTGGAATCAACTGGTTGCCGTGGTCCGGCTTTTGCCCGCCACAAATCCATTCCGTAATATGTCGTGTCCTGGCTGATCAAATTGATCTCGCGTGCGCCCTCGCGGACGAGTGTTCGAATTTCTCTAAGAACAGAATCCGGTTTCCGGCTTCGATGTTTTCCGCGCATTTGCGGAATCACACAAAAGCTGCACGGATGATTGCAGCCTTCGGCGATCTTCACATATGCAAAATGCGCCGGAGTGAGTCTAAAGCGCGGTGTGTCGTAATTCGGGATGTACGTCGGCCGGGAGCTGACGAAAGGTGGCGCAAATTGATGACTTACTTCTTCGTCAGTGCGCGGAATGCGATCTTGCGCCACAATCTTCTCCACAATTCCCCCAAGCTCGCCGACCTGATCAAGGCCAATGAAGGCGTCCACCTCGGGCAATTCCTCGCGCAGTTCTCTGGCAAACCGCTGCGACATGCAGCCGCTTACGATGAGTTTTTGCTCCGGCCGCTTATTCAATCCGCGCTGCTGGTGGGCTTCTAAAATCGCTTCGATCGATTCTTCTTTGGCGGAATCGATGAAAGCGCATGTGTTAACGACAAGCACATCGGCATCGTCCGTGCGCGACGTGATTTGCATGCCTCGCTGCAAAACGCTTCCAAGCATTATCTCCGCATCGACAAGATTTTTCGCGCAGCCGAGGCTGATCATCCCCACTTTGACGCCCTGCAGAGCCGAGCCCGTCGCCTTACTGTCTTTTACGGAGGAATTTGCAGCCGGCACGGCTGCCACTGCACAGGAATTCATGGCGCATCCGATTCAGTTGACCGTCACGTCCTGATCGTTCTCCTGGAGCGCCTGACCATTTTTAGTAATTGCGACGGCTTCAGGGTCGAGCACCCGAATCGACACATGTTTGCCGTGAAATTCGACGGGGCCATCGGTTGGAGAAACCCATTTTTCGAATGCCGGTTTTCCATCGTCGCCCACTGTAACCCGAACGTAGGTTCGTTTGAGCGGCCGGATTGCCACCCGATTTTGGTCGCTCGATTGCGTTGCGGGTGAATTGGTCGCCGAGCGCGCTTCTGCCAAATCTTCTTTGGTTAGCGGCTTCGCTTTGCGCACCTCCGGCTCGCCTGAGTCCGCTGGATTAACGGCCAACGCCCTGCGTGTTTCCGGCGGCCCGATTGTCTGGACGGGCGATCCAACCGGCGACGTCGCGGCAGCGTTATCAGGATTCGTCGCGCCTGCGGGACTGGAAGCATTTGAGGCAAGCGCCGGAGTGGGGCTTGGCGATATCTGCGAAGTGATGGCCCCCCGCCCTGGCGCCAGCCGCTGCAGATTTAGAAGAAATTTCATCCCGAAGAAGCCGATCACCAAAATGAGGACACCAAAAATGAGCGGGATTGGCGAAACGCGGTTGGTGCCGCCGGTGGGAGCCGGGCGCCGGCGAACCACAGGCGCAGAAACCGGTTTCGCACGCTCGTTCTCCTGCAAATACGAATAACCGTCCACAGTGACGCTTTCAGAATCCTCAAATGCATCGAGGTAAGGCGTCACGTCCACATCCAAAAATTTTCCGTAGATGAGGAGGAAACCCTTGGCGTACGCCAGACTGGGGAATTGGGAAAAGTCGTCCGATTCAATCTCTGCCAGCCGTTGCGGGCGAATCTTAGTCATCCGCGCCGCTTCATCGAGCGTGAGATTTCTCGCGTTTCTTGCTTCCTGAAATTTCTTACCGAGCCCTTCTATTGTCATGGACGCGAATGGCGGCTAAACGGCGGCATCGAGATCGACTAGAATCTCTCGTGGTTTGGCGCCTTCGCCTGGACCTAAAATACCGCGCTGCTCCAGAATATCAACGATCCGCGCGGCTCGCGTATAACCGAGGCGAAGCCGGCGCTGAAGCAGCGAAGTGGATGCGCGTTTTTCCTGCCGGATAATCTCGATGCATTTTTCCACCAGCTCTTCATCTTCTGCTGTTACTTCTTCTTCCGACGCGGCAGTGGATTGAAGCTTTTCGTGCATGGCGGTGTCGAATGCAGGCGGACTCTGTTTCGATACAAATTCTGTGAGGCCGTGAATTTCGTTATCGGTCACCAGCACGCCCTGCGCACGGATGAGACGGGACGCGCTCGGCGGGAGGTAAAGCATGTCGCCTTGGCCGAGCAAACGCTCAGCGCCGTTTTCATCGAGAATGACCCGGCTGTCGATTTTACTCGCAACCTGAAACGCAATACGGCTGGGGATATTTGCTTTAATGACACCGGTAATTACGTCCGCGCGGGGAGTTTGTGTCGCGACGATGACATGGATTCCGGCTGCACGCGCCATCTGCGTTATGCGTGCGATCGCTGTTTCAACATCCGCGGGCGCGGTCTGCATCAGGTCAGCCAGTTCGTCGATGATAACCACGACATAGGGAATGCTGGCCGGAATTTGTTCTTCTGCAGCGGCAGCAGTGCCTGCTGCGACGCCACGGCTCCCAGGCGACACGCCTGCCTCGACAGGTTCATCTTGATCGCCACGGTTAGCGCCGGCGGCTACAGGTTTCTTCGGCCGCGTGTTGAATCCGACGATGTTTCGCACGCCGACTCGAGCAAACATTCTGTACCGACGTTCCATGTCCTCGATCACCCATCGCAACGCCAGCAGCACTTTTTTCGGATCCGTAACAATCGGGAATGCCAGGTGCGGTAACGACTGATACGCCTGTAGTTCGACCATTTTTGGATCGATGATTACGAAGCGGAGCTCTTCAGGTGTGAAACGAAAGAGCATGCTGGCAATCAGCGCATTGATGCAGACGCTCTTGCCGCTGCCAGTGGTACCCGCAACGAGCAAATGCGGCATCTGCGCCAGATCCGCGATGATTGTCTTGCCGTAAACGTCTTTGCCCAGCGCCAGCGGAATTTTTGCGTGCTCCTTCGCTGCGTCCCAATCGGACGCTTGCAAAAGCTCTCGAAGTTTCACAGTAACCTTGCGGCTATTGGCCAACTCAATGCCGACCGTGTCTTTCCCGGGAATAGGTGCAAGAATATTGATTCGCTCGGCTCGCGTCGCTCGCGCCAGGTCGCGTTCCAAACTGACGATTTTATCCACGCGCACGCCCTTGGCCGGATAAACTTCATAGCGCGTAATGGTCGGACCCTTGGTGATGTCGCCCGGCGCGACGGCAATCCCAAATTGGGCCAAAGTCTCGATCAGAACTTGCTGGACTTCTTGCAGCTCAGAAGGATCAGTGGCTGTATGCCCCTCGAAGCTGTGTTCCTCCAGCATGTCTAATCCAGGCAGGACATAATCTTCCCATGTCGATACGGCATTCTCCGGACTGGGAACGGCCTTGGCTCTTTCTTCCGAAGCGCGCAACTCAGCAAGAGAAGGTCTGCGCCGAATCATCGCCGGCTCGCGTGACGGTATCGTCGTATCAACGACTTTCGGCGCCGGCCTATTTGCCAGCTCCTCCGGCGAAATAACTGTGGCCACGGGTTCGGGCACAGGAACACCTTTCTTTTTGAGTTGCTTCTGTAGCGCTTCGAGAGCGCGGCGTTCCTTGTCAGTCTTCAGTTTTTCTCGGAGATCCGATTTCCGAATTGTTCGGCGCACTCGCCATTCGTGCAGTCTTGCCATGCTGCGGCGCGTTAGATTGACCATCTCGCGAACAAGATGAATCGGACGCAGACCGGTGACCAGAATCAGCATGGTCAAATACACTCCGACAACAAGAAGAACCGAGCCTACCGGGCCGAGAGCGGCGGGGAGTAAACCGCGGTGTTCGTTGGACAAGCCATAACCAATGAGGCCGCCAGGGCCTCGAATATCTACGGGCACCTTCCTGCCGAGCAAATGACTTATACCCCACGCTTCGTCGAGACAGGCACCAGAAATGAGGAAAAGAAGGACCCAAGGCATTCGAAGCGCCACGCGAAAACGTGGATAAAATAGCTTGGCCGCCCCAAAACCGAGCAGGACCGCTGCCAGCAATAACGAAGCAAAAACGCCGATTAATTGATAACAAATTCCCGCCACAATCGCTCCAAGCGGGCCGATGAAGTTTTGTGCAGGATGATTCGCGGGTGAAACGTGGCTGAACCAAAACCAGGAAGGTATATCCTTTGGCGTATAGGAAATCAGCGCAAAAAAAAGCAACGTGCCGGCGAAAAGCAGAACGAGGGCGAACACTTCGTTCCAAGCGCTGAGTCTATCTGAGCGGCTCACCGCGTGTGATAGTAACTCTGCAGCGGCGTGTTTCAATACAACTCTTCCTCTGCCTCCTGCTCTTGCTAGTGAACGAACGATTCGACGCGCCCCGCTACGGCGGGCAAGCTGTGGCCGCGCGCTACCACTACGCTTTAGTCTTGCGCATCCCAGCGGAGACTGATAACTGTGCCAGCGCATTATGCCTTTCCTTCGCCTGGGTATCGTCGCTGTTTCGCTGTGCATTTTCCTCTTTTCTACGTCTTGCGAAAAACATCCCCTCGGCCAGATGCCAGACGTTCAGCGGGAGCAACCAGATCCGGCAAAAAAATGGTCGGAGGTCCCAAAAGGGAATTCAAACGATTCCTCCTCCCGGTCTGAATCCGCTGGATCCCCGCAGGAAGGTCGTTAGGCAACGCAGAGGCCATGTCTAAACACAAATACTTGACGTCGCCACCGAATCTTAGCGGGATGCCCCCCGGCGTTCCTTACATTATCGGTAACGAAGCAGCCGAGCGTTTCTCGTATTACGGCATGAAATCGGTCCTGACCGTTTTCATGGCGCATTACATCTTGAACCAGTCTGGAGTGCTGGCGCCGATGCAGGAGAACGAGGCGTACATGTACACGCATTATTTTGTGTTTGGCGTATATTTCCTGCCAATACTCGGAGCGATTTTGGCCGACGGTTGGCTCGGCAAATATTGGACGATTCTGTCGCTTTCAATCGTGTACTGCGTTGGCAATCTCACGCTCGCGTGCATGGCGACTTCGTGGGGAATTGGCATTGGCCAACGTGCGATGCTCGCAATCGGATTGTTCCTGATTTGTCTGGGGGCCGGCGGAATCAAACCGTGCGTTTCGGCGAACGTTGGCGATCAATTTGGCGAATCCAATAAACATCTGCTCTCGAAAATGTTTGGATGGTTCTATTTCTCGATCAACGCCGGTTCTTTCATTTCCTCGCTCCTGTGTCCCTGGCTTCTCGGGAACCCGAACTGGGGGCCAGGTTGGGCATTTGGAATTCCCGGCATAGCAATGTTAATCGCGACTTTGTTCTTCTGGGGCGGCCGCAGCAAAATGGTGCACGTCCCACCGGCTGGCCTCGGTTACTTGCGCGAAACGTTTAGCAGGGATGGTCTCCTTACGCTCGCTCGAATCGCGATGGTCTATGTCTTCATTTTAGTTTTCTGGGCACTTTGGGGAATGAGCAACGGCGCAGAATGGACGTTGCAGGCGGAGAAAATGGATCTGCACTGGATGGGAATGGACTTGATCGCGGCCCAGGTTCAAACGGCGAACCCTATCTTGATCCTGATTTTCATTCCGTTAGTCAATTACATCATTTACCCGCTGATTAATTCAATCTTTCCACTCACCCCTCTTCGCAAGATCGGCATCGGATTGTTCATCACCGCGTTTTCGTTCGTCGTTATCGTCATCATCCAGGGATGGATCGACTCTGGACTCAAACCGAGCATCAATTGGCAATTCCTGGCCTACGTCATTCTCACGCTTGGCGAAGCGATGGTTTCAATTACCGGTCTTGAATTTTCCTACACGCAAGCGCCCAACTCGATGAAAAGCTCGGTAATGGCATTGTGGCTTTTGACTGTTGCCTCTGGAGAATTGTTCGTTGGTCTGGTCAACAAATGGATCCTGGCCAGCGGCCACAAGCTGACGAATTACCAATACTTCACGTTCTTCACCTGGTTGATGTTTGGGGCGGCGTTAGTTTTCACAATCGTCGCCTGCTTCTATAAAGGCCGCACTTACCTGCAAACACAGCAGCTTACGCCTGACGAAATCGCCACAGAACCGATTCTTCACGGCGGAACGCCAAGCTGAGTCGAATGAGAATTGTCGTCGCGGCGTTGTCAGTATTGTCGTTGTCAATTCTCAACGCATTCGCAACTCCACAGGACGGCGCGTTCCAAAAAATCGCACACGATTACATCGAGCAATATCTACGGGCCAACCCTGAAGATGCTACCGATCTTGGCGATCACCGATTCGATAATGACCTGACTGACTACTCGTCTGAAGCGCGGGCGAAAGACCTAACCGCACAAAAGGAATTTCGGGACAAGCTAAATGGGATCGATGGTTCGCAGCTCACCGGTGCGAACGGTGTCGATCTTCGCATTCTCAAGGAAAACATCGATTACCAAATTTTTCGCGATGAAGAGCTAAAGGAACCGGATTGGAATCCGCTGGTTTACATGCAAAGCCTCGCCAATAGCCTTTATCTGTTGGTCGCGCGCGATTTTGCGCCGGCAGACAAACGGATCCCAAACTTGCAGCAGCGTATGGAGAAAATTCCGCGGGTAATTGCACAGGCGAAAGCGAATCTGCAGCATCCGCCCCGCATTCACACCGAGACGGCGATTGAGCAAACGCAGGGCGCGATCAATCTTGTGCGCCAGGAAGTGATGCCCCTGCTCGATCAGGCGCCACAGATGAAAAAGGACTTCGCGCCGCTGCAGGAAAAAACCGCAGCCGCGCTGGCGGACTACAAGAAATGGCTCCAGAGCGATCTGCTTCCCCGCTCTGACGGCAATTTCCGCCTTGGCGCAGAGACGTATCGAAAAAAGCTGCACTTCGCGCTCGCATCGGACCTTTCGATGGAAGAAATCATGAAGCGCGCGCAGACGGACCTGCAACAGACACAAAGCGCCATCTACGAAACCGCGCTGCCTCTCTATAAACAATACTTTCCAAACGCTGATGACAGAACACTTGCCGACGAACACAAGGTCACAGCCGGTGTGCTCGACAAACTTGCCGGGCAGCATCCCAACGACACCACGATTATTGATTTCGCCAAAACAGTCGTCACGGAGGCAACGGAATTCGTTAAGGAACACGATCTAGTGACCGTACCGAATGCGCCGCTGGACGTAATCGCAATGCCGGAATTCAAGCGCGGCGTCGCCATTGCCTACTGCGATGCGCCGGGGCCGTTGGAAGAAAGAGGCAAAACATTCTTCGCGGTGGCGCCGACGCCCAAAGATTGGTCGAAAGAGCGAAAGGAATCGTTCTTTCGCGAATACAACAACTACATGATTCGCGATTTGACGGTGCACGAAGCGATGCCAGGGCACTATTTGCAACTGGCGCACGCCAACGAATTTCGCGCGCCCACTCTGGTCCGCGCAATTTTCCGAAGCGGAACATTCATCGAGGGCTGGGCGGTGTACTGCGAACAGGTGATGGCGGAACAGGGTTACGGCGGGCCCGAAGTGAAATTGCAACAATTGAAGATGCGTCTCCGCGCAATTTGCAACGCCATCCTCGATCAAAGAATTCACGCCGGGAACATGACCGAAAAGCAGGCGATGGATTTGATGACCAAAGAAGGTTACCAACAGGAAGGCGAAGCCGTGGCGAAATGGAAACGAGCCCGGCTGACTTCTGCGCAACTCTCGACGTACTTCGTCGGTGCCACCGAGCATCTCGATCTACGCGCAGCCGAACAGAAAAAACTCGGCAACGAGTTCAATCTCAAAAAATACAATGACCAGGTGATTTCCTACGGCAGCCCGCCGGTCAAATACGTGCGGGAGCTCATGGGATTATAGGTGGAACACGCTATCGCCAACGTCGTGACAGCATAGCGCCGGCGGAATTGAAACCGCCTTCGGAGAAGCCGTTCGCCGTTTGTGCTTAACTTTTAGGTCGACGCCTCCTTGTGTCCTCACGTTTGCGCGGTTCAGAAGAAGTCGCCTTTTTCACAGCCGATAACTGCACAAGCTCATCGAGGTTAAACACGCGCCGCCGTTTGCTGCCGATTTCTCGAAAATCCACCTCATACCACCCATTCATCCGATCTACCACGTAGCGTTTCCTTCCAATGCGCATCGGTTCGCGCGCGATCACCCGGTGGATGACCCTTTCGTATTTGGACGGTGACCAGCGTCGCATTCGGCGTCGACCCCAATCAATTCGGTGCCCGACGTCGTTATACGCATCCGGCCGCTTCTCGAAATCGAGAAGCGATCGCGCATCTCCTGCAAAAATCGCGACGATGTGTTCCAGCGTGCTCGAACTACTGATCTGCCGAATTCGCAGGCGAAATGGTTGCAAAGTTTCTGCCGCGATTGCGCGCAGGCTCAAAATTCGGCCATCACGGAGTCTCCAACGCGGTTCGTTAATATCCGCTATAAACGGATTTTCACCTAACGAATCAGCGGTGACTCGCCAACCGCGGCGCGATGAATGTTTCCCTAAACGAAACCGCGCTAGGCGACAAATTCCATGATGCTTCAGTTGTCTCAGGCGAAAATCTTCCCAGCGGAGCACCGTTTGAACAACCCCCGCTACGAAGGCGCAGGTCGCCATCATGAGCGCTGGATCGGGAGTAAAATCAACGGTGATTTCGATCCGGTTTCCGCGGGGACGTACACCGACTGCGCTGCTTTGCCGGTTCGTCGCAAGCAAAATAACCGGGACTGGCACAATGTGCGCCAGCAAATACGCCAGCTTCGTCGCATTTTTAACTTTCGATCGCCGAATGTTTGGAAAGGAAAAATTATAATGTGTGCTGAAGCCCTGAAGCTGACACCGGCATTTGTGCCGTTTGCTCCAATGATCCAATTCCACTCGAAGGCAGCGGATTTGTTCCCACAACAAACGCGTTGCGCGATAACAGCAGCCCGGCTCGAGTTCAATAATTGGTGTCGCGACTTCGATCACCCCGGTGTCGAAATAAATTGCACCACCTGCGGGCAGTTGAAACGATTTACCGGTGCGCGGGACCATGCGACTCCGAACTAAACGGCTGGGGTCACCAAATACTTTTTCCGGCCGCCGTCTGCAACCATCCAATAAAAGGTTGAATTCCGCTTCCAAACCGATCACAGCCAGGCGCGGCGTCGCCCGGGTGGCGCGAGACCACCGCAGATGGGATTCTCGTTCTGTTCGGCCGTCCTTCATCTGCTTGATCGCCGATTAATCGCTTCGCTGCATTCGCGCGGAACTAACGTTACGAAACCTAAATCGATGTGCAGATGATCGTCGGTTTGCGCTTGTTCTCGTCCGAACGGCCGAACGAAAACCACCGGATTAAGCGCTGCTGCGATCGCGCGGTATTTTTCAATTGCCCTTTCGTTGGACAGAAAAGTGTCGCCGATGCGATAAATATTGGCCGCCGTCCCCCAGGCATGAATGCTCCTTGCCCCGCCAATCTGATGCGCAGGCGAGCGGTAACCGCCATTTGCGCTGATGAATATCGGCGCGCCAGCCTCGCGGCGAAAATCTTCGAGAAATCTCGCCAGCAAAACAATTGCGCACGGCACGTAATGAGGAAACTGGCTCAGGAGCAACTCGGCCTCGCGACAATCAACCAGCATCAATTCCGCGAGGGTAAAATGTGGAGCAGGCCGAATCTCATGCGCTTGCTGCCAACTCGCGATTTTGTAAAAGAAGCGCGGCAGACGATGAACCTTACCCTTTGAATCGGTCTCCACTTCGCCCGGCCGCAGTAACACGCGATACTCTTCAGGCAGACCCATACCATCGATCCCCAGAAACACATCAGTGCTCATTTGATTCGAGTTTCATTGTTTGGAGGAAGCCATAAATTGCTCTGGAGATCGCAGCGACTGTTTCGTGCCGCTCTTCCTGATCTGGATCAAACTCAGTCAGAATCGCAGTGATATACGGTTCGCGTTCGGGCAAATACACTATGCCGATGTCATGACACATAGTCGAGATCTCGCCTGTCTTATGCGCCACCATCGCGTGAGGCGGCAGACCGGCGGGAATCATGGAATTAAATCGCTGCTCGAGGAGAATTTCGATTACGTGTTGTTTGCTTTCGTTGGTTAGAAAATCCCCGCGTATCGCTGACAGCAGAGACAACAATCCGTCAGCAGTCGCTTCATTGTTGATTCCTCGCTCATGCGCAGCGTGATCTTCCACGCCCCGCCGCAGTTCAACCCCGTGAATTTGCGCTTGTCTCAGAACCGTCCGCGCGTATTCCACACCCACAAAATCGAGCAGTAGATTCGTCGCCAAATTGCTGCTCCCAGAAATCATCGCATGCGCGAGTGCGGAGATCCTCGAGGTCCGACCAATGGATTGATATAGCTCGGGCGTAGCGTCTCGATCTGCGCCGACGTGAAAAACGGTACCGTCCGCCGCACTGAAAAAACGATTTCGCACGTGTAACGAGCCATCGAGCCGAAGCCGGCCTTGATCTGCGGCACGAAATAATGCGAGAAGCACGGCAACTTTAATAGTGCTTGCTGCATGAAACCAGCGATTACCCTCGAACGAGAATCGGAAATCGCTTTCAAAATCGTGCACTGCCACCGCGACAGCCCGAGCATTCCTTTCGCCAGCAAGTCTATTTACTTCGTCTTGCAAGCTCCTCGACACGTCCACCCGCGACATGGAAGTGCTCTTTACATGGCCATCGGGAAGTCGCAAATTCGCCGATGCCAAATCTGGCGACGTGGATCCGCCCAAAGGACGCAAGGAGCTTTCGCGCCATTTTTTCAAAACATCCTGAGATCAAAGTCTGGAACGCGCGAAATCGCCAGGTATGCCTCGACGAAATGGATGGGCTCCTGCTCACGGGCGGCTCGGATATTTCGCCGGAATTTTTGCGCCAGGAGGTTCCCGATCCTTCAGTGTTGGACAAGGACATCGATCCGGAACGCGACCGCTGGGAATTTCGGGCGGTCAGGGAAGCGCTTTCGCGTGGATTGCCAATCCTCGCCATTTGCAAAGGGCTTCAGGTATTCAACGTCGCGCTTGGCGGCACGTTAAAACTCGACATCGAAGGACATAATTTGCCCGAGCAAAAACATTGTGATGTTCAATCGCTGCGCAGTGCAAAGCGCGCTTCGCATCGGTTTGAAAAAGTCAACAGCGCACATCACCAGGCAATCGAGCGCATGGGAGATGACCTGGAAGCGGAAGCGTGGGCGGCGCACGATGGGATCATCGAGCAAGTGCGCCTGCGCAAATACCCATTTGGATTTGCCGTGCAATATCATCCTGAGCGCAGCCGACTTTACGATTCGCTCTTTGACGATTTCTTTGCGCGCTTGGAAACGGCCAGGCGCTAGACGTTAAAGGACTGTCATTCTGATCCCGCATCCACGGGAGACGCATTTTTGATTCGCTTCCCGAAACCGGCTCTCTGACAGTCCGAGATGTTTCGCTTCGCTCAACATTACAGACGGTGCAGCTGAGGATAACTACCCGGCTCGACCGATTGATCCTTTGCAACTTTTAACTGTGTGACCTTTTAAGCTGCCGCGTCTCTGACTACCACTTCCATCCTAATTTCCTGAAACGCCAGCTGATCATGAATGAGACCGAGCAACTCCAGCGCACCGGTGTCGGGCATGTGCGCGCAACGCAATTCAATCCGCGCCGGTTTGCCGGCCAGCTCTGGATGCGACTCTGCCATCTCCCCATCGAGCAAAAACGAAACGTACGCATTGAACCTTTCCTGTAGCCCCAGTAATTCTTCGTCAGAGCCATTCCACTCGTTAGGTTCGTTCATGATAAGAACCGCCTCACCCGTTTTCGGATCGTGCGCGATTACGTCGATCTGGCCCGCTCGATCCTTGCTATCTGAAATTTCAGGTTCGATGTCCATCTGTCCGATTCGGTATTGAACGTTCGATGTTCGACGTTTCATATTCAACACAAACAAACGGACAGCTATTCAACAAAATCGCAGTGATTGACCTCAATCGCCTCCGGCCGAACTTTCATGTCGCTGTGGCAAATGAAAAACGAGCAGGCAAGTTAACTTTACTGGGACATGGTGACGCCAAACTCCCTGCGTCACCAGCCGAGGCGGGTCTAGAGACGTTCTCGAATCCTGCGGCTCGCCGCCATTACCGGATTCATTTTGAGACCGACGATTTCACCTCTGTTTGTCCGGTAACCGGCCAACCTGACTTCGCGCGGATCGACATCGATTATGTCCCTGATCGCCTCTGCATCGAGAGCAAATCATTGAAATTCTATCTCGCCTCGTATCGGAACGAGCGTGCATTCAACGAAGCCGTGACAAACCGTATCCTGGACGATTTCGTGAAAGCCTGCGCGCCTCGTGAAGCAATCGTCACCGCGCAATTCTCCGCGCGCGGCGGGATCGCGCTTACAGTTCGCGCAGAGTACCCGGACAAAACGGTCAAAGGGCAATAGCGAATGAAGTTGCCGTGGATTCTAAGAGTGAGCCATGCCGGCTTTGGCGAGCATAATACTCGCGCTCCCCTTTCGTTATGGAAGCAGCGAAAGCTTATGGTGGCGCAATTGATAACTAAAACCGCGAGCATTCTGCTCGCTCTGACTGGCATTTTGTCAGCCACAGGTCATAGACCCTGTGTTCTGGATCAATGAAATCCGCGGTCGTCCTTTTGAGTGGCGGAATCGATTCGACGACAACCCTGGCAATCGCAATCGCGGAAGGCTACGGACCATACGCTCTTTCATTTGATTACGGCCAGCGCCACCAGATTGAAATAGAAGCGGCGCATCGCGTCGCCCAATCGTTAGGTGCGAAACAACATCGCGTTGCAAAAATCGATCTCCGCATCTTGGGCGGCTCAGCGCTCACGGACGACATCGCCGTGCCGAAGCAGCGCTCGGAAACAGAAATCGCGCATGGAATTCCAATCACATATGTGCCAGCGCGCAATACCATCTTCCTCGCGTACGCGCTTGGGTGGGCAGAAGTAATTCCCGCCAATGATATTTTTATCGGCGTAAACGCAATCGACTACAGCGGCTACCCGGATTGCCGGCCGGAATTTATCGGAGCCTTCGAGAACGTTGCCAACATCGGAACGAAAGCCGCTGTCGAAGGCCGACGCTTTAACATTCACACTCCGCTGATCAAACTCTCCAAAGCTCAAATTATCCGCAAGGCAGTCGACCTAGGCGTCGATCTTTCGCTCACCTATAGTTGTTACGACCCGACTCCAGAAGGGCTCGCCTGCGGCCGCTGCGATTCCTGTCTTCTGCGGCTTAAAGGCTTTCGGGAAACCAGAATTGAAGATCCGATTCGTTACTCGGCGAAATGAAAGGCAACCTTTTGTCATTTTGAGCGAAGCGATGAATCTCGGATTATAACTGGAAGCCAGAGATGTTTCGCTTAGCTCAACATGACAGATACGGTGATGGAGACGGCCGCGGCAGATCGCATGCTAAATGAAGCGTCTGCTCAGCATCTTTGAGCTCACGAAAAATGAACAGCGCGTCGTCCTCATTGTAATCTTCGTTCTAATTGCGATTGCGTTCGTCACATATGAGCGCCGCGTTCATCGCTCATCTCTTCAACCGGCGTTGGCAACAGAAACCACAGCGTCTCCGAGCCCGCAGGAAATGAGGAGTGGCCAGTAATTTGATTACTCCCCTAAACCACTTGTCTCAATCCTGCGTTAACCCGGGAATTCGTCCATAGCCGACAAACACAGGACTTATTTTCGCGTCGCCGCTCTGCGGTGGAGGCGGCATTTTGAAATCGAAAACGCTGACGCCCCAACGCTGTTTCCCATCGTATGTGCGGCCGTCACTTGATCCGACCATCACGCGCTTGTTCGTTCGCTTTTCGCGTCCGAGATAAATCATCGTATGCGTGATTGGCGGGTCGCGATCGATGTTGTAGGTTCCGCGCCAGAAGAGAAGATCGCCAGGCTTAAGATCATTTAGCTCGAATGAATCTTCCTTGCGACTGAGGACAGCATTGAAATCTCCCGCTTTGCGCACCCAAACATATTGCTGGCTCGAATCGCGCGGCACATCGCGGAAACCATTTTGTTGAAGCACGTAATAAATAAAGCCGGAGCAATCCATGCCGCCGTTTTTCGGATCGGCAGAGCCATAAGTGTAGCTAAGATTTTGTTTCGTCAGCATTAATCCTGAGTCCAGGATCTGTTGTACCTTTGGCGAATTATTCTCGTAACCTGCAATTTGATCGGGCGACAGACTCACGTTAGGCCAGCCCTTCTTACCTGGACCGCGCTCGGATGTTGAAGGAACTTGGGGCGACGGTGTCGCGGATGGACTTTCTTCTGGCTCCGGTGTTGGGGTTGGACTGGCCTTTTTTCGCTTTATGTTCTTTTTCGGCGTTGGCGTCGCAGTAGGTGTCGCTTTCTTTGCTGAACTTTTCCGATGTTTATGGCCTGGGTTCGGTGTGGGTGTCGGAGCGAGAATCTTTTTGATCTTTTTGCCTAATGATTCTTCGGCTGCAGGCGAGGTGGAGGCTGTGCTAAGCAACAGCGACAAAATCAGAAGCCATTTCATGGGTTCGAACGGTGTATTCGTTTATCCCAACGGGCCCGGAGGTCGCGTTCCACCTTAAATTGCGCAAGAAGCTTCTCCGGAGACGATGCCAATATCTTCGCCGAAGGCGCAGTTTCCAGCGCATTCCGATTAGGAAGAGGCAAGTTCCTGCAGAATTGCCTTATTCAGACGAATGCCGCCTTCGAAATTCTCAAGCGGAAAATTTTCGTTAGGCGAGTGCGCACGGCAATCGGGCAATGCCAGTCCCAGGAGCAACGTTTCGATGCCAAGAATTTCGCGGAATTGCGATACAATAGGGATGCTGCCGCCTTCGCGGATGAGCGCGGGATCGCCGTTAAATGCGTTGCGCAGTGCGCGTTGTGCCGCTTCGCCCATCGCGGAATGCGGATCTGTGAGATACCACGGACCGCTGTGACCAGTCGTAATTTCCATTGTCACGCCCCTGGGCTGATTCTTTTCCAAATGCTTTCTCGCCAGTTCCAGAATTTCGTCGCCACTCTGTTCTGGGACGAGACGGAACGTCAGCTTCGCAAACGCGTGACTTGGGATCACCGTTTTTGTCCCCTGCCCTTGGTAACCGCCGCCGATTCCGTTGATCTCGGCGGTCGGTCGCGCCCAAATGCGTTCGACTGAATTGTATCCAGCCTCACCGAAAAGCTCAGGCACACCGGTTTCCTCACGAATCAGTTTGTCGCCGTCCACGGGAAGTTTTCGCCACGCTTCGCGCTCCCACTGTTCGAGTGGTTTGACGCGATCGTAAAATCCGGCGATCGCCACGCGACCGTCGGGGTCATGCAGAGTAGCGAGTAATTGCGCTAACGCGGTGATTGGATTTGCGACCGCACCGCCAAAAACGCCGGAGTGCAAATCCATCTTTGGCCCGGTGACTTTGAGCTCGAGAGCGGTGACTCCGCGGAGACCGTAGCTCAACGTAGGCACACCGCGGGCGATCATTCCTGTGTCGGAGACAACTGCCACGTCACACCTCAATGCCTCTCGATTTTCATTTAGAAAAGGGCCGAGGCTCCCGCTGCCGATCTCCTCTTCGCCTTCGATCACTAAATGCAAATTCACCGGCAACTCACGATGTTCCTCCATCGTTTCCTGAATTCCGAGAATGTGCGCAAGAATTTGCCCCTTGTTGTCCGTCGCCCCCCGCGCAAACACGTAACCGTTCTTCAAGACAGGCTCGAACGGCGGTGAATCCCAAAGTTCCAGAGGATCCGGCGGCTGCACATCGTAATGGCCATAAATCAAAACTGTCGGACGCCCGGATCGATGTTCATTGCGCGCCCAGACGATCGGGTGACGGCTTGTGGGAACGAGCTGCGTTTGCAGACCGATCCTATCAAGCTTTTTTACCAGCCAGTCTGCGCAGTCCACCAGCTTTTCCTTGTACTGATCATCTGTCGAGACGCTCGGGAAACGCAGAAACGAATAATACTCCTCAAGATAATTATCGCGCATGGCCAGAAACTAACCGGTTTTGATGGTTTGCCTACGGTTTCCGGCGAAACTCCGTACGCGCAAAATAGAGAATCGATGACACCACCAGCACAATTCCGGTCACCAGGAATTCGCGAGCCGTAGCGTGCGCAAGAATCCAGACAATCGCGACAATTGCGAGCGCGGGCACAATTTGCATACCCGGAAATCTGAACGGCTCACCATCGGAACGCACATCGCGTTGCACCAAAACCCAGCAGGCGGCGCAGCAAAGCAGATACATCAACAGAACTGCAACGTTCGAAAGGACTGCAAGCTTTTCGAACGTGCCGCTGATCGACAGCACAAATGCTAGCGTCGCGTACGTAATGATCGCGACGTCTGGTGATCGATACCGAGGATGTACGTGCGCAAAGAACTGCGGCAGCGCACCATCGCGGCCGAAGGCGAAAATCATCCGCGGCGAACTCAGGATATCGCTGGTCACAAATCCAAACGCAGAGACGCTCGCTCCCGCCAGGAGGATCACGCGGCCAAAATTTCCGAGAAATTTTGCTGCCGATTCCGCTAATGGCGCTTCGGGATGATTGCCCAGATCTGCCCCGAGCGTGCCTTGCGCTACGAGTTGAATCATTAGGTAGATGATCGTCGTGATCACCAGGGCCAGATAAGCTGAACGCGGAACGGTGCGAGCGGGATTTTTGACCTCGCCGCTTGGAATCAAAGCCACCTCAATTCCGACGAATGCAAAAATCAACAGGATCACAGCGTCGCCTAACGATTGGCTGCTGGGCCAGCCTTTCCACGAGACGTTGGGCACGTGAACGAATAAGATTCCAGCAGAAACAAAGAGAAGCAGCGGCAAAAGCTTGGCGACGGTAATCACGGTGACGGCACCCGCACCCTGGCGCACGCCGCGGATGTTGATCAGCACGAGTGAACCGTAAACGCCGAGCATGACGACAATTCGCATTGTCGAACTACCGAGGAACGGCACGACCAGCGCGACAGAATTAGCCAGAACGTTGACCACCCCAGCAACCGCCCCAAGTGCAGTCAGGAAATAGAGCATTCCGGAAAGAAACCCAACGTAACGACCAAACGCGACTTCCACGTAGGCATAAAGTCCGCCGGTCAGCGACACGCGGCTGCCGGCAATCGCAAAGCAAGTTACGAACAGCACCATCGCAATCGCACAACAGACAAAAGCCAGCGGGGCCGCCGGGCCAAGTCCTTTCGCGACCGTGGCTGGGATAACGAAAATACCGGCGCCGATTGTCGAGCTGACGATGTTGGCAGTGAGAGCAGGAATGCCAATGCCCCGAACCAGCTGATGATCGATACGCTCTTCCTGCTGTATCCACGATGGTGACCGATCAGCCATCGGCGCATCCTGAGTGATTGATTTGTTCAAAGCAAGAGTGGGAGTTAAGTTCAACGGCCACAAAGGGGGCTTTCATGGGTGAGAATTGCAATTTGGGGGCGCTACGACCTGACTTTGCCTTTACCGTCCACAATATCCTGTGGTCAGACGGGGCCAGAACCACTTCAAATTGTGTGATTTTATGCTTGTAACTCACCAATCCTTGCTGTATTGACCCGCCAAAGGCACGGGTTTAGCCCAAAATGCATTTACAATCGCTTGAGCTATTCGGCTTTAAATCGTTTGCCGATAAAACTGCCTTCAATTTTCACGAGGGCGTCACCGCGATAGTCGGCCCGAACGGTTGCGGTAAATCCAATGTGCTCGACGCCGTGCGCTGGGCTCTCGGCGAGCAATCTGCAAAATCGTTGCGCGGCGAAGAGATGGCGGACGTGATTTTTAATGGGGCCGAGACCCGCAAACCAGTGGGCTTTGCGGAAGTGTCACTCACGTTCACCGACTGCGGGGAAGAGCTCGGAATCGAGTGGCACGACGTGCGTGTGACGCGCCGAGTATATCGGGACGGTAACTCGGAATATTTGCTGAACAAAACACCCTGCCGCCTTCGTGACATTCAAAGTCTTTTTGCCGACACTGGGATCGCGCGGACGGCTTACTCAATGATGGAGCAGGGCAGAATCGACATGATTTTAAGCTCCCGCCCCGAGGACCGTCGTGCGGTTTTCGAAGAAGCCGCAGGGATCACAAAATACAAGACGCAAAAGCGCGAAGCGCTCCGGAAGCTTGAGGCGACTGAAGCAAACCTGTTGCGTATTAGTGACGTCATTAAGGAAGTGAAACGCCAGATCGGTTCGCTGCAGCGGCAGGCAGGGAAGGCGCGCCGCTACCAGGCGTTGCACGCAGATCTGCGCGTCCTCGAGACGCATTATGCCCGGCACGATCTTGATGTGTTGGAGCACGACTTCTCCGCTTGCCGAGAAGACATTCACCGCCTCACAGAATCCGAGCACTCCACGCACAAAACAATAGATGAGGACGAAAGCACGCTGGGCAACGAACGGCATTCTCTGGACAAACTGGACGTGCAGATTGCGGATTCACGCGCAGAGACGCAACGACTGGACAGCGAAATCGCTAACCACCGAAATCGCATTGAGTTTAACAAACAACGCGCGGAAGAGCTGGACGGATTGATTCGACGTGCCCGGCGCGATGTTGCCGAGGCTGAAACGAAACGAAAAAAACATGCGACTGAAATCGAGCAAACCAACAACTCAATTGCAAAGATTGAGGTAGAGTTAAACAAACGGGAAACCGAGCTGTCTGAGCTTTCCATTCTGGCCGAAGAAATGCGCAAAGATCGCACCGAGCGAGGCATGCGCTTGCAAACATTGCAGATCGCATTGTCGAAATCCGAGAGCCGAATCTCCGCGTTGAATGAAGAACTTTCCGGAATCGAGATGCGCCGTGAATTGACTGTCGCACAAATCAAACAACTAGGCCGGGAGATTAAAATATCGAGCGAAGCGCGTCAGAAACTAGTCGCACAAGTCGCTACTTCGCTGACCGTAGATCCGAGACAGACAGCCGATCTTGAGACAAGCCTTCGCGAAAGAGAAACCCTGCTCAGCGAAGCGGAGCAGCGTCTTACAGTCCTTGAGCGTACTCTCGCCGAAAAGCAGTCACGGCTCGATGTACTGCGTCAGCTAAATCAGGAAGGCGAAGGACTCGCCGAAGGTTCGCAGGCTGTCCTCAAAGGGGCTGACGGTTTGGCAAAAATCCGCGAGGCGGTTGCCGGTTCGCTCGTAGCGCAACTCGATGTTGATCCCCAATTTATTCAGGCGATCGAAGCCGCGCTGGGGCGCAACCTGCACACCATTATTTTGAAAGAATCCAAAGTTGCTTCCGAAATCGTCGAGAAGCTGAAGAAGAACAAGCTTGGACAGGCAGCATTGCTCATCCCGCACTTGGCCACCCCTCCGAAGAAAACCGCGGAGAGACTTCTGCCAAAAGGAGCACTTGCCTGGGCCGGTGACAAACTGAGAGCACCGCAAGCATTTGAATCACTGGTCAGGCAGTTGCTTGATAACGTAGCGGTTTTTCCGGATCTGGAGCAGGCCCTTGAATGGAAGCAGCATGACCCTGCACTAGCGATGGCAACTCTCGCTGGTGAATACATTTCCGCAGAGGGAATCGTGTTTGGAGGCAGCACAGAATTGCGCGCAACATCTTTGCTGGAGCGGAAGGCGGAGATCACCGAACTAGGAAAAGAAGAGGCTGCCCTGACGAAAGAGCACGATTTGATGCGCATCAAACGCGATGGAGCGAAAACGGCAGTGGAAATCGCGACACGACTTCGACGCGAGGTTAGCGAAGCCGAACGCAAGATCGACAAATTGGAATCGGAAAAAACCGCGCTGGAGCGGCAAATAGCCGCATCGGACGAGCGGGTAGCGCATCTGGAGCGCGAACTTCAGTCAGTGGCCGATCAGCTAGCCAGACAAAACGGCGAACTGGGCGCATTCGAAGCCACGCAAAAACAGACTACCTGCCGCGAACAAGAATTAACCGAGGAAATCAATCAAATGCGGCTTGCCATAGCGACGGCCCGCCAGCGGCATGAGAGCCTGAACGCACAACGCGAACCGATGAACGCGCGCGACATTGAACTGCGCGAGTTGATAGCTCTGCGGGATGCGGACATTGCGATGTACGAACAGAAATTGGCTGTACATGCTCAGGAAACGCGAGAGTCCGAAGCGCTAATCAAGACTCAGACAGTGCAGCGCAACGAAGTCGAAACCAATAGCGCGAAAATCGCTGGCCAGCGCGCCACCTTGCTGGCGACGATTTGTGATCGAGAGAAAGAACTGCGGCGGCTGCGGCATTCGTTAGGTGAATTACAAGATCGTCGCGCGCAGCGTCAGGTGCGCGAATCTCAGTTGCAGATGAAGATCGATAACCTGGTGGCGCATATCTCGCGCAGTTACCAGATCGACCTTCGCGAGTTTGCGAGCGATCAGTCAGCGCTGGAAAAAGTTCTGCGTGTGCAGTTGAAAAAATGGACGAACCGCTCCTTGAGCGATGAGATAGATAACGGCGAAGGCGCGGCTAATCTGCCATCCCGTTCGGAGAACGCGATGCACGCAAACGATACCGATCTGAAGAAACTCGTCGCGGAACTCAGGACACAGCTAGACAACATGGGTCCGGTAAATCTCGATGCTGTCCACGAGTACGACGAACTGGAAGAACGTTACAAATTTCTGGAAACGCAAAATACTGATCTTACCAATTCGCGACGCGAGCTGCTCGATGTCATCGCGCAAATCAACTTTACCACCAGGAAACTATTTAACGAAACCTTCGAACAGGTTCGGACGAATTTTCGTGCAATGTTCGGCGAGCTGTTTCGCGGCGGGCGCGCGGATTTATCGTTGCTGGACGAAAATGATCCGCTCAGCTGCGGTATCGAGATCACCGCCAAGCCACCGGGGAAACAATTGCAAAGCGTGTCGCTGTTAAGCGGCGGTGAACGGGCCATGACGGCCGTCGCCCTGCTGTTTGCTATCTACATGGTTCGCCCGAGTCCGTTCTGCATTCTTGACGAAGTGGATGCGGCGCTCGACGAAAATAATATCAACTGTTTCATCCGCGTACTGGATCGCTTTGTTAAGCAAAGCCAATTCATCATCATTACGCACAACAAACGCACGATTGCGAAAGGCAACGTCTTATACGGCGTAACAATGGAAGAACGCGGGGTGAGCAAATTAGTGGGCGTAAAGCTCACTGCCCCCGCACAACCGATTGCTGAAGCAGCTTCAAACGGCGGGGAACAATTACCCAATCAGCGGCGCCTCGCACTGGCGATGCGGTAATTTCATTCGGCGGCGCCAGGCCGTCAGCCTGTAGGTGGCGGCAACTTGCGCAATTGCTTTCAGAGAACGAATCAGATTTCAACAGGCTCGTGACCTATGCTCCCCCGAACGAGGGTGCGACAAAAAACTTTGCGCGTGATTGCCGATCTTGGCTAAAATGCCCCGATGCTTCAGACGGCGCAGCGGACTCCAAAGTTAAAGAGAAAGAAACGCGGACCCGCACACGGAGCAGCTGGGGACAAAAACGCTCCGCCCCATGAACGGTTTCTCGAGGCATTTCGCTGGATGCTGCTGACACGCACCCTAGAGGAAAAGCTCGTAAGTCTGTACCGAGGGGGTCAGATTACAGGCGGCGTTTACGTCGGTAAAGGCCAGGAAGCCGTCAGCGTCGCGTGCGGCTTGCTTTTAGAAAAGGGCGATATTTTTGCGCCGTTGATTCGCGATCAGGCTGGACGATCAGCCTTTGGCGAACCGCTGATCGATCTCACGCGCACGTATCTTGGCTCGCGTCTCGGGCCTATGCGCGGACGGGACGGGAATATTCACCGAGGACATCCACGCAACAATGAACTGGCAATGATAAGTCATCTCGGTGCGATGGTTTCCGTGACGGTCGGCACATTGATGGCGAAGCGATTTAAGGGTGAGAAAGGCTTTGTTGGCCTCGCATGTATCGGCGAAGGAGGAATGCAAACCGGTTCGTTCCACGAAGGAATGAATATTGCCGCGGTGGAACAAGTGCCCCTCGTGGTCGTAGCGACAAATAATCATTACGCTTACTCGACGCCTAACGATCGGGAATTTGCCTGTGACGATTTGGTCGAGCGGGCGATTGGCTACGGTTTCGAAGGCTACAGCCTGGACGGTACCGACCTCGCCGCTTGCCTGAATGTGATTGGGAGCGCGATCAAACGGGCGCGCGGAGGACGTCCGCCACAGCTGGTAGTCGCCTCTATACTCCGCCTTTCTGGTCATGGCGAACACGATGACGCCAGCTACGTCCCCGAAGAAATGAAACAGCAGCCCTTTGCGCGAGATTGTTTGAGGGTCGCCGAGCAAACGATCATCGATCTTGATCTGGTTGGCTCAGAAACACTGGCGGAGTGGCGCAAAGACGCAGCTACGCAGGTCGACGAGGCAATTGCTACTGCGCAACAGGAACCCGTGCCCGAAGGGGACAAAGAAGATTGGTGCGCGCTATTCACACACGACCTTGTCGATCAGGCAGACGACGTGCAATGAGGAATCTCATGAAACGCGATCTGTTACAGAGTTGCGTCGTTACAGCAGAATTCCGATTCAACAGTTAGCCTTCAGACCCTTCGATATGGCACCTCCATGAGCATCACATATTTAGAAGCGATCCGCGAAGCACAGGCGAAATTGCTGCGCGAGGATGATCGCGTTTTCATCTACGGACAGGACGTCGGCGGCGCATTTGGCGGCGCATTCAAAGCAACGAAAGGGCTTGCCAAAGAATTTCCAAGGCGTGTTTTAAATACGCCGATCAGCGAGGATGCAATCGCCGGCACTGCTATCGGCGCCGCAATGCAGGGAATGCGGCCGATTGTCGAAATGCAGTTTGCGGATTTCTCAAGCATCGCCCTAAACCAGATTCTTAACAACGCAGGTACTCATTACTGGCGCACGGGCGTCCCGGTGCCGATTAC
>DASTMV010000141.1:0-16509 GCA_035713885.1 Candidatus Udaeobacter sp.
GCGATGAAATCGACTCAGTCGCACGCTTACGTGAACTTTTATTACGAAGGCGGCGAAGTCAAAACAGTAAACGTGCAAACCCCGGACGATTTATTCGCCGCGGCGCAACAATGGTCGGACAGTGTCGCGAGCCAGCCCAAACCATATGCGGCTCTCCTTTTGCCGTATATCATCGCGAACGGTCCGCAGCCGCCTAACAAAGAAGATCTCCAACATCAACATGATGTGCTTGTGCGATGCGCCAAGTTGCGCTCCCAAACGTTAGACAGGCAAAATCTCATCGATTACATGACTCAGCCGGCTCACCGAGATGAATTTGTAGCTGACCCTCAGGGCCCTGACCTGGCCAAACTAATGGCCGGTATCTCTCAGGACCTCGATGTGATTTCGGAAGCTGCATCTTTTGCGATTGATAACCCCAAGCAGGCGTTGGAACCGGAGCCGTATGCGCAGCAACATGGCATCACAAAGGATGGAGCCCCCTACACCATCACTTTGCTTCCAGCGAACCTGCCAAAACACACTGGTGCAGACAATGTTATTGTCCCTAACTTCACGAAGGCGACTAACAGCGGTGAAGCGGAGAAATGGGCCACCGATAATCGCTTGACGTTACACTGGCACGAAGATCCCTCCATTGGCCCATCATGGCAAATTGCCTCTCAGGATCCTCCCGCGGGAGCTTCTGTCAGCGCTAATACAACAGTCACTGTTAATTCTACGCCTTCAGTGCACATCGACTGGCGGGGATTGAAAGGTATACAGTTTGCGCGCGCTGGAGCAATGGTTTCCGCTGCCCGGATTATACGACCGTAGCAATTAAACCTAAATGTTTAAAGCGGTTTCTAACACGCGCCTCCGAATCGCAACTCCGGCAATAACACAATCGCGATAAAAGATTTCCAGCTGATTGAGAAAAACGTATGGCTACCGACGAGGAAACTGGTGATGCGGGCGCGCCGCGCGACCGCGGAGTTTATCTCGGCCAAGCTTACATTAATGCCTTTGGGAAGTATGACGAACCCGATTGGGACCCTGAACAGGGTTTTGGTGCGAATCGTGATCGGATTCTTAAGCTATACGATTACTACCGGGACGTTTACCTGAAGCGGCCAGATCAATTTCTCTGGGCTGGCCTTGGCCGGATGGCAGGCGGCGCTGTCATGGGAGGTTTGGACCTTGTCGTTAATGGCGGCGAGACTGTCCTAACCAAGACGATGGTCACCATCGGCAAGGCAATCTTTCACGATCTTGCCTGGCAACACGAAGCTTTTCTGGATGACCCACAACTGGCGATCGACAACGCGACTGCTCAAGATGCCACTTCGCCCGCTCGCAGAAGTTACGCGGACGCCTGGAGAGATATCGCGTCGGGCGATCCTGAAAGGATTGCCAATGGCAACAAAGCATTATTGGAAAATGAACAATTCACCATTATCCAGCCGTTGTATGACCAGATCGCGGCCAGCTCCGAGGCATGGATCTTCAGGCGCACCCGTGCATTCACGAGCAAGATACACCCTTATCATCGTGATTTTCTGGTTCGCTTTCCCAGCGGGGACGTAATTAATGCCGATGATCGATGGTCATGGATCACGGAAGATGATGGCATGTGGGCGAAATGGAAGATTATGCCGAGTGTAGCTGCAGATGAACGAACACGCCTGGTAAGCCTCTCTTTCAGCGATATCCTAGGGCAACGCTTCGATCCAGTCGTTGACGCTTTGATGCCACCTGGAGCAAACGATGAAGATTAGATAAAGCGAACGAACAAATGTCAATCATTCCTGCGATTACCATCAAAATAACCAACCCAAGGAGAAACAACTATGGCTAACATAAAGTTCCTGAAACGAATCGGATATTCAAATATTAACACCCTTGATGATGACGACTCTGCCTTTTTCTATGAGTCAGGGCTCATGATCGATGCCGACGGCGCTTATCATGCCTATCACCCGCCAGGCGCCCCCGGGCTTGATTACCTTGCAAACGCCGGCCATCCCGGGAACTGGTGGGCGTTAGTTACCAGTAATGGTGAGCCTGACGGCGACCCGGTTATTCAGAGCGATAGCGATCCGGCCCCGGGCTTTTACATTTCGACCACGTCATTGGAGGATCCGAACTGTGATCGAAAAGACCCGCGCCGATATGTAAACGCAGAAGGAATTAACTTTATCGTGTTACCCGGCAGGCTGGGTTTAGGAGCCAAGCTTGGGGATTTTGCAGTAGTTCTTCGCCCTGCTACGGGAGCTTACGATTATGCGGTCTATGCAGACGTCGGGCCTGCCAACAAAATTGGAGAAGGATCAATCGCACTCGCGGCATCTCTGGGAGTTCCTTCGAATCCCAAAAACGGCGGAATCGGACATGGCATAGCTTATATTGTTTTCCCGGGCAGCGCTCAAAGCTGGCCGCTTTCACAGCCTGAAATCGACCAATATGGAGCCCAGCTTTTCTCCAAATGGGGAGGACTCGATAAGGCAAAGGATTGTTTCCAGGATCTAGAATGGCAGTCCGTAGCAGGCTCCTGAAAGCGGGACCTTCTTCGCTCGGACCTCTAGAGACTCTGAATTTATCGCTTTAACTTGGCGAATCGGCTTCGGGTCTTAGTGACGCATGTCTCGCTTTCGGACGAATCTCCATCTTCGTGGAAACGAATGCGCCACTACGGCGCTTTAGCCTCCGGGAGTTTGAAGCCGACATAAGTGCCGGCGCTAATTCCGAGTAAACCAAGCAAAGTTGCACTGAACTCGGGCATTGACAGTTCATTGTAGACATTCGCGACGAACATTATTCCCAAGATAAGTGTCCAGATAAAAATTTGGAACCGGTGAAAACTGATAAAGTTATTCTCAGCGAGCAGGTCGTACATCACTCCCTTCCACGTCGGCCACGCGAAATATGCGCTTTGCCAGCGATAATTAGCCAGCCGTTCGCGGACCTCATTTTGCTGCTGTTCATTGTCATCGAGTGCCTGCTTGTCCGAAGCAGCTATCAGCGTTCGAGCCTTCTGCAGCGCCTCTAATTCCTGTTCCGTGTCGGCTCGCAGTTTCTTCAGTTCCACCACCACTTCATTGTGTGGCCGAGTTACATCGACAATAGGCTGGTTGCCCGAGGAGCCGACCGCCACTGGCTTGGCTGCATCGACAAAAGCGGAGCCCAATGCCGTGCCAGCACTGATACCAATCAGCGCTAACACAGAGGAGTTAAGGCTATTCATATCGCCAGTAACAATCCAAAGAAAGAAATAGGAGGCGATGACAAGGAAAAACCAGAACGCCATCTGGCCGCGCGCCAGGCTATAAGGCCTCTGACCATCGGGTCGCCGCGGTGCGGCAGTATCGCGAATGATGTCCGTGTACCGGGCCAAAGCGAAAAAGGCGATTAGCGCTCCGATAATAACGATAAATCCGAAAGCGGTGCGAAACATCGGAATGATGGTCAGATCGAACTGCTGGTCTTCTCCAGTAACTTTGTCAGGCGTCACTTCCGAAGGTATTTCTTCACCGGTCTTGAATCCTGCCGACACGATAACCCTGCGGTCAGGCACCGGTTGATTGAGCACGTGCGCCCATGCCTCCTTCGAGCTCTCATTGCGGACGAGCGGAAAACCAACTGTCGTAATTGAATATTTGATGGGAGGCGATCCGTCTTTGCCTTTGGCTGTATATTGAGCAGGCCAATTGTACCAATAGATTGGCGAGACGCCTAACAGCGGAAAATGATCGAGATAAAGAACTAGATCTCTTATCTCATGATCATCGGGCTTCTTCTGCAGGGAATTGACCCAATCCTCGAAATTTATGATATCGAGCCAAATCGTGTCGCCGCGTCCCGCGCGAGTCTTCGGAGTGACGTGTCGTTTCTCGCGCCCTTGCCACACTCCCACGGCATGCACGGAAAACGGAATCGCTGCCGATGGTGTTGGTGAGATTCCAACCGCTCCCTGCACGGCCGGCACTGCCGACGGAACAGGGGTTTCCTCCGCTCGCAGCAGCCCAGGCGAAAATTCGAAAGCCGTTGCACTGAAAGTAACCAGCAGCAGTAGAGATCGAGTCAGATACCGCCGCTTCGATTCGATTTGCGAGGTTGTTTTCATAAGATGTCGGTTGCGTTTTGGGAAAACCGAGTCTGGCCGAATTGAGTAACTTTTGTCAATGCTCATGGACTGGACTTGCGAATTCGTAAAGAAGACTCCTGTTTACCCGTTACGTAGTTGATGGACTCTTGGACGTCCACGTAAGCGGCGATTCAATCATAAAGTTAGATCCGAGTCCGCGCTGCTTTGGCCACTTTGAGCCGAGCTCGTTAAACATGCCGAAAATTTCGCCCACAGTTTGCAGATTATTGTGAGCGGGATTCCAGGCGGCTGAAGTCTGCCTGTTTATGCAAATTAGCTCGCGGCTTGGCTTTTGGATTGAGCATCGGGTTAGACATCCGAAAGATTGCCGCCATCATCGCTTCGGCTCGTTCGTTCCAAAGATCGCCGTGATTTGCAATAATACTGGCATCAACCTTTACGTCCCAATATGGCACATCCACTCCGCCAATTTGTTTGATCTGCCAGAGATCGAGTTTGCCGTCAGTTCCATCCAACGCAAAAACATCGGCCGCAAGATTGTGCTCCAAGTTCGTTTCTAAAGCTGGATGTCCTTGAGGCGAATTGATCGTTTTATGTAGGTCAACCGTTGTACGGTTAATAAGCATGCTGTTATGACCGGGTGTCGAAGTGTAAAATTTGCGCTCGCTTTCCGTCGTGTCACCGGGACCTGGCACTCGGACTTTATTAAAGCCCTTGGATATTGACGCCAATTCTGTGCCTATTGGGAAAAACACGCCCGTTGCCCAATCTCCCGTTGAAGTTATCGAGACAAATAGCGGGCGCGTGTTTTCGGTTCTTCGACTGTATAAAGCGGTGACCATCTGCCGCGCCAGAACAGAGTCTGACGCGGGATTCACCGCAATCATCAGATCCGCGGGCATACTGCGCTCGGAGTCAGCATGTCCATGTATTTCTGCATTGACCGCGTGAGCTACAGAGCGCTCGAGAATGAGGCCGCCAAACGAGTGGCCTAACAAAACTGTGTAATTTCCAGATCGCCCATGTTTCCGTGCCTCTTCTGAAATCGAAGCAATAGCATCATAGCAATCATAATTACTCGCCAGTCGCTCGGCCGTCGTTTTTCGATTCCAAAAACTGACTTCCTTCAAGACCGGGACTGTTGTTAATCTGCCACGCCATCCGAGGTAGATACCCACAACCTGAAATCCAACAGTTCGAATGGCAGGCGCTCGGTTTAGGCGCGTCAGCAGAGACTCAAATTTTTCAACATCGCCCGACTGGACGTCATTCTGCCAGCCGTGCACATAAGTGATGACGAGTGGTTTTTCAGTGGCACGGATAAGATCGAGCGCATTCTCTAATTGCTTTGGGTCTTGGTAAGAACCCTGTTCGCCAAACTCGATGAAAGCGATCTTATAACCGTTATTTGCGATGACCGAATTGCCCGGATTTGCCGCAGTGTTGGAGCGCAACGGCGAAAGAGACGTGCAGCCTTCTATACAAATGGCTGAAAGCCCCAAAAACAGGATAGACGGACGAAACAGCAACAACCTTCTGCGTACATTAACGGCCTTCCCGTGGCAAGCTGAAAGAGGCAGCCGTTTGGCTGAGCAGCGTTAGTTGTCAACCTGCTCCGCAGAAGACGGCGCCGCTCAATTTTTGGTAGACACATTCTTCAAAGTCTTTCCAGCGTGATTTATCGGTTGCAAACGAGTAAACCATTCACAACTTCCATGTGTGCGAAATTTCGGCATGCCGCACAACTCACCGACTATGCTTTCAGTCGTGCTTTACTGCGGTCTTGCCTCCGGATTATTAGCGTTGCCGTCGTTTGGAGCCGATGAGCCTTCATACCTGCCGCAGCCGTTCGCATGCGAAATTCGTTATTACTTTCGCGAGCAATTTCCGGACGCCGAACCGGGAGAGAAACACGCTTCGGCTCCATCATTCGAACGCGAGGGGCTGCCGACATCACGCCTTTTAATTTCGAAGGGGGTTGCAAGACGAATCGTGAAAGGGCGTGTACCACATCTGCCATATCGATTTTTGATTGAGATTGTTCGCCGCCATAATAGCGAACTCGCAACCCTTGAAGTGCGTGTTCTGAATGGCTCGGGCGAGTCTGTCGCGGGCTATCCACAGACGATGCAGAATCCGCTTTCAAGCACGGGCGACAACACTCGAACGGAATTTCAGATTCCGGTCAGCCGGGTCGTCAGGAAAACCATCGAAAAGAACCTCCTCGCCAAGAACCAATTTCTTACAAATGTCGAACTAATTGTCGGGATGGATGAGGGCTTCCTTTCAGAAGCTTTTCCGAAATGAGCTTAGGCTCCTAGGGCCAGCCCGCGAAACGTTTCGTACCACTAGCTGCCTAAGCCGAATATGCAGTCTTAACAATTGTCTTTACAAAAGAAAGCGCTGCCCATTACGCTTACCGTGGCGATGAGTGACATAAGGGCCATCAGCAAACCATCTGTCAACCAATCGAGGTCGGCCTTACCGATACTTCGGCTCCAACTGCCTCAATCTTGTCGCTTCTCAAGCCGCTCGGCACATTTGATCGCTGCTTTTGCGTTCGATTAGAAAGAGAAATTATGAATGGACTCTGTAAACAAAGCACCTGGCTGACACTTTCGCTGGCGGGCTTACAATTGGTGTTGGGATTCTCAGGCTGTCAGACCGCTGAGACTCTGGTTTCGTCTACACACTTCAGCCAAAATGCTGATGATACCGACAAGCAGTTAAAGAACGAATCGCTGGCATTAATCGACAAGGCAAAGGACCGCGCGGGTTACTCGAGTGCTGCCGACGATGTAACTGCGCTCATGAAAAACATTGATAGCGCGATTGAGGTTGAGAAGACCAGGACCAAAAACACTCCCACCATCGAGCAATGGCAAAGTACCAGATCACAGCTGAGTCAGTTTTTTAATCTGTGGAAAACAAAAGGCACACTGTCGCCAGCATTCGTGGATGAGAGCAAAAAACAAGTCAGCACTCTTTTCGATACTCTGATTGCGACCGAAGAAGATAAACGAGCGCGCGGTTAAATGGGAGGAACTCTATATGGCCGATTTCAATAAAGTATTCGACGACATCAAAAAGCAGGTCGGTACAGAGGCAAAAACAGACCTGAAAGAGTTTTCCGATCAAGGCAAACAGGATGCGCAGGCTTTTCTCGAGCAGTCGCGTGACAGGTTAGAGAAATGGATGCAACTCCTGGCCGATAAACAAATCGACGAGGAGGAATTTGGTTGGCTGGTGGAATCGCAGAAGGCAGCAGCGCAAATGGAGGCGCTGCGAGAGGCGAACGCCGGCAATATGCAGATCGAAAAATTCAGGGATTCGGTGTTTCAGATTACCGTTAATGCCGCAGTTGCGGCAATTGGAGCAGCATAATTTTCGGACCCTCCCAGATGTCCTTGTGCACTCTTTGGGACGCTGCATAAGAAACCAAAGATCATGTGACAACGTCCAACGATAACAAACATGGTACGGTTATTCAGCGGACGTGGTGGCACATTCGCGATCTCTATCACCAGTTAAGACCGTGCCGTTTCAGCGTCATCGTCGCTATCATTGCGGTGCCTGTGTTTATTTGTGTTGCCCAAGGTACCGAAATATTGCGGACAGTCGGTGAAGGCACAGCGATCGGAGGGGAATGGGAATGGCTTCGTATCTGTGGTTTCTTCATCGCACTCTTACTTTGGGCGACTACTAGCTGGTATGCCGCGCGGGTTTTGCTTTACTTTGACTTTCCCGCGCAACGTGGCTTACCCCGCTCGAAATTGGCCGAAACCCTGGTGCCGCGAATTTTGGGCGTCACGCCGATCTTAATTGTCGGGTGGGGATTCGTCGTCGCTTCGCGTTCGTACGATCCGGCGACACCTGACCATCGCTGGTTGCTCGGCTTCGCTTTTCTTTGTGTTCTACTAGCCATTGCCTTTTACTTTTTTGTGGCGTTGCGCCGTCGATTCATCGGCGCACTGCCGACACACGTGAAGCAGGCGAGCCAACTCGAACGCGGCACGATTATCGGCATCGGGGTGATGGCGTTTGTCTCGGTGGCATTATTGATCGCCTTTACCATCGCTCCCGTTCCGGTCGCTCAGCGGCTTGGTATGGGTTCAATCCTGTTCTTGGCTGCTGCATCATGGGTTGCTCTCGGAAGCTTCTTTGTTTTTCTTGGCAGCCGCTGGCAGTTTCCTGTCATCACGGTCCTCGTGTTACTAGCATTGCTATTCAGTTTATGGAACGACAATCACCTCATCCGCGTTACTCCACGCCAGGACGTTAAACGCACGGATATTCTGGGTTCCTTTCAAACGTGGTACGATCTGGTTGAAAAAAACTACGGCGCCGGCACAACACATCCGCTTTACGTTGTGGCCACCGAAGGCGGCGGGGTTCGCGCTGCTTATTGGACAGCAATCGTTCTCGGCGCGCTACAGGATTCTAATCGCAACTTCGCATCGCATCTTTTTGCGATTAGCGGCGTTTCTGGTGGAAGCCTTGGCGCGGTCGTCTTTGAGGCGCTTTTGGCAGAACCAGCAAAAGGTTCCTTTCAAGAAAATGCGCAAAACATCCTCAGCCAGGATTTTCTTTCCCCTGCTCTGGGCTCAATGCTTTATCCCGATTTGATCCAGCGCTTCATTCCTTTTCCGATTCCGTATTTTGATCGCGGACGGTCATTGGAGATGGCATGGGAGAAAGCGTGGCGTGACACAATGGGCAATGATCGGTTCGCTGGTTCATTCGTCGATCTTTGGAAACCAGGTGTACGAGAATGGATGCCGGCACTTTTTCTCAATGGCACCTCAGTGGAAAAGGGTAATCGCATCATCACCAGCAATCTTCGACTGACAAATAGCTTTCTTGATGCGGATGATACCGCCCAGAAACTCGCAGGTGAACACTTGGATGCCACGAAAGTCGCCTGCGATATTCCGCTTAGCACCGCCGCGCACATGAGTGCTCGTTTTACCTTCGTTAGTCCAGCAGGGCGTTTCCCGGACGGTTCGCATATTGTCGATGGCGGCTATTTCGAAAATTCTGCCGCCACTACCGCCTATGAGATCGCCACGCGCATCAAGGATTTCTGCGCTTCGAAAACAATCGTGAACGTCGATGTAAAGGTGATCATGATCAGTAACAATCCGCGGAAGCTATCAATTGCACCGGCCAAGCCGGAGGAACCACCTGGACCAAAGCGAACAAAACCAACCGTCATAAGTGGAGAATTTATGAGTGAGCTAACCGCGCCACTTTACACGCTCCTCAATACACGAGATGCTCGCGGCACTTACGCGCAAAAAGCAATTGAACGTGAGCAGCGACGTTTTAAGGCTGGTGTCGTTCAGGCGCCTACCGAAACACAATCATCGCAACAATTGGCAAAAGATATCTTCTACTTCAATCTCCGAGACACTCAGGTCCCATTACCACTTGGCTGGATGCTTTCAGCAGCTGCCGCAAAAACGATTCGTGAGCAAATCCACATGGATGACGATGTGGTTAAGAATCAGACTGCGATGAGCGAGATCCTCAAGACTCTTCCGCAGCCTCAGTGACTGCTCACCCATGAGCATGGAGTGTAGCTTTGCTCAAATGAGCGGACTTATTTAGATTGCCGCCGTCATTGTTAGCGGGCTTCCTACGAACTCCGTTGATGTGCTGGACACTGCGATGATTGACCCATACTGAAATCGCACCAGTTACTCTCGCTTCGCCGGCTGCCCACGAGCTTGTTCGATTGCCTTCATTAGCATATCGCGGATCTTCTCGCTTTCTTCCGGATGGATCCTGGACGCTATAAGCGAATCAGCATCATCTAACGCTACGTGCATCATTCCAATGGGCGGATGTTCCCTTATGATAGCGCTCATCTCCTCGACATTGCCGGGTGCACCTAAAGCGACCTTGCAGACGACGCGTTCCATTCGTTCCAGAGGATCGGCCCCCTTGTGCAGTTCCAGGGCTTCATTCCAGTGCGCTGCGGAGTTTTCGGCCTGATCTTCGAGACGGGCAAACATGATGCCTATGCCGAAGTGAGCGTTAGCGTTCTCACGATCCCATTGAAGCGCCTCACTGAAGCGGTCGACTGCCTCCGGTTTCTGCTGCTTCAAAGCGACATAGCCGAGGCCGGAAGAAGCCTCGGCGACCCAAACATTATAATTCCAAGATCTCGCAAGCTTAAGGGCCTGATCATACTCCTCCCTGGCAAGGTCGTAATCTCGTTCCAGGTAATAGACGTCGCCGAGTCGAACATGGGAGTCATATTTAGCTTTGTTCAATTCGAAGGCTCCTTTCGAGTCGGCGGCCGCCTTGGTTAAGGTCAAGCCAATAGCACGATTGTATTCAGCGGCCGCCCGAACATCGTCTCCTTTCCAAAAGAAGGCCTCAGCAAGGACGTTATGTGATATAGGCGCCTCGGAGCCAAGCTCAACGCCTTTCTGAGCGTCGTGAATCGCTTGATCGGTTTCGCCTCGATGCAAATGAACGTAGGCTAATCCAATGTATGCATCTCGCCATTTTGGGTCTTTCTGTATCGCTTGACGATAATCCTTTTCAGCATCGGAGTATTTTTCTCGAGAAGTCTCTATGTCCCCACGTCCCGCATCTGCGTCAGGCGATGCTGGCGCCATTTTAGACGCTTTGTCCATTTCGGCTCGAGCCTTATCAAAGGAAGTAGCCTGATCGCTCTCACCCGGGTCTGTTGCGATGGCAAGGTAAAGATAACCAAGGGCGACATGGACAGCGGCATCCGGTTTGATCTCCAAAGCTTTTTTGTAGTGTCGCTCTGCCTGGTCGAAGTAACCGGAAAGTTGGGCATGCCGAGCGGCCTCAACATGCGCTTCGGAACTCAGGGGATCGATTTGAAGTGCCTGCTCAAACTGCTTCATCGCCTCCAAGTCTCTTCCGTCCTTTGCCAGTTGTACGCCGCGTACCATCAGCATGCTAAACCGCAAATTCCGGGTGTTGCTTCGGTATAACGCAACACAAACAGCAAGCAGGATTAGTAAGGCAGCACCGGCTGCGATGATCTGGAGGCGGTGCATACGACGGCGCGCATTCCTGTTCACCTCCTGAATAGGACCTATAAACCGGTCGTGAGTTAACTCATACCAGCGGCCGCGCCCCGCGCGTTCTTCGCCGCGTATCAAATGAAGCTCCTCGAGTTTTTCAACAGCTCTGTTGGGCAGTCCACCCGTTTGCCTGGCACCTTGCCGGACCGCATCGCGGACCCCTTCCGGCGTGATCAACGTCTCGCCGAACCATTTTCGGAGTCGGCCACCCCACACGTGGGTGGCGCGTGTTGTCTTCTTCAAGCAGTCTTTGTAAAAGTTCGCGAGCGCCTCGTTAACGTTGCCAAATTTTTGGAGCTGCTCGGGCGTGATCACGCTCGTATTCGGCGGCAGCCGACGGCACAGAGCGTCGCAGACTACTTGAAGTTGCACGGGTTCAACGTATTCGCCGCGGACGCCGTGCGCTTTGTCGCCGAGGTTCACTTGAAGCAGTTCTCCAACGAGTTTTTCCGCGACACCGGCTTCGAACGAAAAGCGCGAATTGGCCAATGGCCCGGTCACGGCCTCCAGCGCTGCGGGTTCTCGCAACTGTTCGAGACGCAAACGCGTGCGTAGTTTTTCGGGAAGGATGGCTGCATACGGAGCCAACTCCGCGATGTACTCCTCGCGCATGGCAAAGATCACCCGCAGCAATCTGTTCCTGGCGAGCGCATCGCGCACCTGTTCGAAAAATCCCCGACGATCTCCTGGGCGCTCAGGATAAAACGTGAAAAGCTCTTCAAATTGATCGAAAATAAGTAGCCGAGGCCGAGGCAAACCCTCCTCGTTGAGTTGCAGCGGCAGCTGATCAAGAAAGTCTGCCAAGACCATCGTGTTCATTTGCTTCACGTCGCGCGTAGGCGCGGACCAGGTCGCCAGCACATTAAAGACATACACGTTCGTGACTTGGCGGTTCTCAATTTCCTCGGGAGTCTCATAACGAACACGCGCGACCGGCAACACTTCAAAGCCTTCTTTCTCCAGAAGCGGCCTCAATCCGGCATTAAGAAGGGACGTCTTTCCAGCACCGGATTGCGCGTAGAGCAGGACCTCGCGCTCAGCCACCACAAGTGACAGAAGCTCGTCGGCCTCGTCGGTTCTTCCGAAAAACAGCGAGGCGTCTTCGCGTTTGAAGGGACGCGGCCCCACAAACGGCGTAGAATCATTTGGCATCTTTCGCCGCCTCCCATCGTCTGCGCAGTTCCGCAACGAATTGCTCGCACGTTCCCCAAAACATATCGATGTTCAAGACGGCGAAATAGCTGTTCAGGTAATTCTGTGCTCTCGCGGCTTTCTCCGCATCCGCGGCGCTCGCTCCAGGGTCGAGTTGCACAGAAACATGTCCGCGCTGGACACTTTTGCTCAGGTAACTGACGAGGCTGCGGAAGAGCACCCGAAAGTCCCAGTCGGTAATTGCGTAGCCAAGGAAAAGGAGCGTCGTGCCGGCGAGTGCCTTCCGAATAGGAGGAGGAAGTAATTCCTCGTTGCGCGAGATACTCACCATAAAGTCCAGGTAATCATCTTCAGTAAGAACCAGCGATTCCGGTACGCCGCTGTGTCCATGGAGATGAAAAACAACGGGCTTATCTACGTCCGGTTTGTAGCTGCTTTCGTCGAAGGCGCTGGGAGCGGTGTCTTTGTTGGCCTCCAAATAGTCGTTCCATCGGCAAAGCGCCTGTTGCGGATCGCGCTTGCGGCTTCGCAACGCCTGTTCCATGAAATCGTCGTAATTGGTTGTCAGGTAAACTGGCAACGCGAGGTCCGCCAAAAGTGCGTGGGGCTGCAGCGGATTACCAAAATCTGGGGTGCCAACTTCTTTAACACGTTTGTTGAAAGCCCTGATGATTTCTTCCTTCGGCCACATCGGGTCCTGCGTGACGGCAACGTACTGCGCTACTTTGATCAGGTCGTGCGAATCGTTTAAGGGGTAACCGTATGTCTGCGCCCAATTCTCTGCGACCGCGCCGCCGACAGGCAGCACATCTGCACAAGCGCCCGCCCCCAGAAATGGCGTACACTTCCCGTTCTTGATCCGGTCCACCAGCAGATTCCACTTGATATCCGCCACTAACTGGATTCTTGCAGATAATTTTCCTGGAAAAAGATTATTTTTGTCAAAGGCAACCTCGGGATGCGGCTAGGACTCATTCAATCTGTCGGAAAGCATCCCGAAACACCTCAGCAACCAGTGATCGCCCTAGTGTGACTAACTCATTTACTCGAGGGGGGATTATTAGCTGTCTCAGGTTGTGTCGTATCGTCTGGCGGACCTTCTGAGTCGTCGTCTTGTGGGATCGCATTCGCACCCGGCGCAGGTCGTTCAAGAACGGTTTCTGCGACGGTCTTGAGCTTTAGCACAGCTTGCTCCGAAAAGAGGCCCACTAACGCCGCGAGCGCGGCAAATCCAAATGGACTGGTGTTCTCGAAGGTTGTCTGGGGTGAGAAAAATCCTCCACGAACCACAACATAAAAAATCACCGCCAAGGCGCATCCTGCGAAAGGCTGAAGGACGTACTTTGCAACCCAGCTCCATTTAAGGGAACGATTTCCGATATACCAATAGACGGAACGTACCGTGTGCACCAAGCTGCCTAAGGCACCGGCGAGGATCACAATCAGTAACAAACGAATTTCATCCCAAATTTCAAAGTGCTGTCCAAATATTGTGATAGGTGACCGTGGCATCTTAGCCGGGGATGATTGGGTGCCTAGGGGAGGAGATGCGGCCGAAGAATCCTCTATTGCATTTCCGAAAGGAGCGGCAGCAGAACCATTCGGCGTTGGAGTTTCAATTGCACCGGATTTCGCCACCGAATTCTCCGTCGTGCTTTGAGAGGGAAGTGCGGCTGATGGGTTCGCATTCGCTGGCGTGTTAACCGCTGCCTTGCCAGAAGGCATCTGACCTGAGGGTGACGGGCCTGGCCAGATCGCTATTAGGCCATAGAAACATAACAAAATGGCGCCAATCAGATAAAGTGTTATACAGACAATTCCGATCGTGCCGACATTGTTACCTCCTGGACCTGTGCCGGGCTTCACGCTCGAGGCATCGGATGTAGTGCTGGTGCCGACAGCCTTCGCACCAGGACCCTTCCCGAGAACGTCGGGCTTAAAGGATTCTTTATTCCCGCCTGAGTCCGCAATTTGCTGGCCTTCGTCTGCCATACTCGTGACCGACTGAACTCCTATCAATTTTGAGGATTGATCGTCAATCTTCAATTTATTAAAATATTACTGGCCCCCAATGATGATAAGTTCCTCTCGCAGCATTCGCCAAAGTGCCCTTAGACCTATTCGTTCGCCGGCGCGGGGTCACGATCTCGTGTGCAAAGTTACGGTTATCGCAACGCTATTTTAGTTTCGCGCTGTTCTGAACCCGGCCTGATTGCCTCATCTCTTCGGAAAATCATCCATACGCCGACAAGCACGAGGGCGGCGCCTAACAGGGAAGAGAGCTGGAAGGTTTCCCCACCTAAGAACCAGCCGAGCATTACTGCTCCGGGCGGGGTAATAAGAGAAATGCTTTGCAGCTGCGCAACAGTCAGGCGCGGCAGCAACCAGTACAGCAGTAAAAACGTCAGCGCTGACCCGATCACAGCCAGATAGAGCAGACAGAACATGGACCTGAGCGTCCAGTGAAGTCGTGTCGGGTTTCCATCAACAAGTAAACCAAGAAATAACAATGGCGCGATCCCGAAAATCATTTGCCATGCAGCTAGCATTGCGGGAGCAAGCTGCATTGAACGCGCCTTAACGAGCACATTTGCGAACGCAGCGCTGGCAGCTCCGACAATGACCGCCACACCGCCCCAGAAAGCCAGCATGCCGCTAAACCCGAGCAGCCGCGCGCAAATCACCGTCACCCCGCCTAACGCGATGATTGCACCGGCGAGTTTTTGTAACCGTAGAGGTTCGTCTGGCAGCATCCAGTGCGCAAACATTATGCCGAAAATTGGGATGGTTGCCTGGAGCACCGCAGCAAGACCGGACGAGACATGCAGTTCTGCCCAGAACAGCAGCGTGTAGTTCACAGCAAACATTAGAATCCCTGTGATTCCTAAAACCATATAATCGTTCCGCGATGGGGGCAGTAAACGTGTCCGTCCGACCGAGACGGCAAGCAGCACGCCGATCGCAATCAAAAACCGAATCGTTACAAATGAAATCGGCGGCAGATCGCGTAATCCAATCTTAATGACGAGCCAGGTGGAGCTCCAAACGACACAAAGCGTCAGCCATGCCAGCGGGACGCCCCATCCTGCGTTCGGTCGCCACCTGTTTTGTAGCGCTGTTCTTATTCCTTCCACACCCGCGCGAGCATCGCGCGTTGACTCAAATTCGTAAAGGCGGCTGCGCCGTATTGGTAACCCAGCCGCACCAACCCTGCCACGCGGGGGAATACAGATTTTCGCCGGTTCTTGTCAGTTCACGGCCTGTACGATATTTGTAAATGCATCCCGTCACGGCGCGTTCGTCTAGTGGTTAGGACACAGCCCTCTCAAGGCTGGTACACGGGTTCGACTCCCGTACGCGCTGCCCTTTTTCGAAAAGCATTTTTCCCATTAGCCAACATCGGGAGGTCTGGGAAAAACCTTCTTGAATCCGCGCCAGCCTTCGCCAGCCTTCAAGAGGCCACCATTATGCTACTTACAGAGTTTTTCAGAATCGCGCGCGACTGCGGTCCGAGGTCTGAGTAATTTCGGCCGGTTTGGGCGAGTACTGCAAAGGTTTGACAATCGATTCCGAAATCCACTGCCAATCGGGCAAGCGATTAACTATTGAGAGATGGACAATCAACAATCCGAGCACATCCGCGAAATGCTTGACGTGATGATTTGTCTACCGAAGGACGCCTGGGGAGACGTGTTGGAGGAAGTAGAGAAAAAAATCGGTACGGCCGCTCTTCGCAGAATAATTGTTCGCGCGTGCAATCGATCGCTCCAGAGATGAGGGCGCTGGCCAGCGTAGCTTGAATCACCCAAAGAAGGTAAGGTACCTCGACGGCGCCAGGTACACTGAAACTCATTGGGATACGAGGAAGAAAAATCCACTCGGAAAGCTTTGAGTTGCATTCCGCTGATAGGGCCGATTAGGATCAATCCTACGATGACGGGGTAGCGGGGGTCCGGAAGATTAGGTCTTGCTAAGCAAATTGCTGAAGATCTGAAAACAGGCGGATGCTCCGCCGTATAGGCACGGAACTGGATCGCGTGTGGCCGACAAATGGGAGACGCCGGGCTGAGTTAATCGCAAAGTTTGCGAAAGAGAACGGCCGGCGAGTGCGCCATTAGAAGGACCGGTTCGTGGCAATATTCGACAAAGAACCCACACCCCCCTGGCCCATCACCGATTGAATCGCGCTGGATCTGATTAAAG
>DASTMV010000142.1:0-10897 GCA_035713885.1 Candidatus Udaeobacter sp.
ACTGGCTCCTTCAACATCGGCATTGGTTCCGGCGCAGGCTTTCTTCTTACCACCGGCAGCAATAATATCGACATTGGCAATCTCGGATCGGCGGGCGAGTCGGGTATCATCCGTATCGGAACGGCAGGGACACAGACTGCCGTGTACATCGCCGGGATTAAAGGCGTGCCGGTGACGGGAGCGCCGGTAGTGGTTAGTAGCACAGGTCAGCTTGGAATCAGACCCTCCTCCGCGCGGTTCAAGGAAAAGATCGAACCGATGGATAAAGCGAGCGAAGCGATCTTCGCGCTCCGGCCCGTGACTTTTCAGTATAAGCACGAGCTTGATCCAGCGGGAGCTCTGCAGTTTGGCTTGGTAGCCGAGCAAGTAGAAAAGGTAGCTCCCACTCTTATCACACGAGACGATCAAAGTAAGCCTTTGACGGTGCGCTACGAAGAGGTGAATGCAATGCTACTCAACGAATTCATTAAGGAGCATCGCAAGGGGGAGGAACAGGAACGCAAGATCGCAAAGCTGGAAGCGACGGTCGCGCAGCTGGAGTCATCGCTCGGGAAGCAAAATGAACAGATCGAAAAATGGCGCACCCTTCGAAAGCAAAGCGCTTCCCGCAGCAAGAAATCCCTAACCGCGGACCCGAATCCTTCGCTCGCAGCACGTTAAACCATGAAGAAGGAGAAATTCCATATGAAGATCTTTATCCAGGTCATCGCGAACAAGGCGCACGCGGCATGCTTGCGGGGGTTTGTGTTACTTAGCACTCTTAACTTTTTATCGCTTTTGCCGTGCGCGAGCGCGGTCAGCCCTCCGCCAGACGGTGGTTACGCCGGCCGGAACACCGCCGAAGGGCAGGACGCGCTGTTCCATCTTAATTTGTCGAGCGCCCGCAACAATAGCGGCCTTGGGTACGATGCAATATTTTCTACCACCATCGGCAGCGCAAATACGGCGATCGGTGCCAGCGCCGCATCTTCTAATACCGTCGGTCTCTCTAACACGGCTACCGGTTCGGCTGCGCTCTCTCTCGACACAACTGGCAGCAGCAACACGGTCACTGGATTTTTGGCGCTCGGCGGGTTTTTAACCAGCGGCTACACCGGCAGCGGCAATACGGTGACGGGAACTTCCGCTCTTCTATTTAATCAAGCCGACTTCAATACGGCGACTGGCTATGGCACGCTATCAAACAATACGATCGGCAACTCCAACACCGGAAACGGTTACCAGGCATTAATGATGCGCAGCAACATTAGCGGCACCGGCAGCGGGAACGTAGCCAATGGTTCTAACGCGCTTTATCTTAACACCGGCAGCCATAATACGGCTACGGGAGTTAACGCTCTCTATAACAACGCTTTTCATTACAATACCGCCACTGGTTATCAGGCGCTTGAGAGCAATACCAGAGGCTCTAACAACAGCGCACAGGGTCTGGATTCCCTCAATGCGAACACCACCGGCAACAGCAACACGGCGAATGGCGCTTACGCCCTTTTCAAAAATGTAGACGGTAATTCCAATACTGCTGATGGGGACCTTGCCCTTCATGAAAACACCAGCGGCATCAATAATACCGCTCTTGGGGCGAACGCACTGTATGGCAATACCACCGGCGGCTCTAACGTTGCCATCGGCTTCAGCGCGGGGTTTAGTCTGACTACTGGCGGCAACAATATCGATATCGGCAACCTAGGCATACCGGGCGACTCGGGGATCATACGAATGGGAAAGACGGGAACACAAACGGGTACCTATATCGCAGGGATCGCAGGCGTGCCGATCACAGGGGGATCGCCCGTTAAGGTTAGTAGCATCGATCAATTGGGCATTGGATCTTCGTCAGCGCGATTTAAGGAGAAGATCAAACCGATGAGTAAAGCCAGTGAAGCGCTTCTTGCGCTGAAACCAGTCACCTTTCGTTACAAAAAGGAGCTTGATCCCGATGGAACGCTGCAATTTGGCCTGGTCGCTGAAGAAGTGGCCACGGTGAATCCTGACTTGGTCACACGCGACGAGCAAGGCAAACCATACACCGTGCGCTACGATGCCGTAAACGCCATGTTATTGAACGAGTTTCTCAAAAAACACCGCCAGGGACAGGAACAGGAACGCAAAATTGAAAAACTGGAAGCTACAATCAGCCGGCTCGAAATATTACTCAGCCAGCGAGGATCAGAGATTCAAACCATTACTGATGAAACGGCGGCTACAGAATCAATCGGTTTGGTCGTTAGGGAGCGCTAAACTCGCGGTAACAACCGCTCGCAACGCCTAACCGTCTGACGACCTCGCCGTCTGATTCTCGCCCGTGCTGCTGCCAGCGGCCGATGTTTTTGACAAATTCATCTCATTGATTTTTCGATGCAGCGTGCGCCGACTGATGCCTAGTTTTTTGGCAGCTGCGGTCACGTTGCCATTCGTCGCTGCCAAGGCTTGAGCAATTAATTTTCGTTCCGTCTCGTGCAGATTGAGCGGGCTGCTTTTCTCGCCGAACAATTCACTCGGTGAAACGCCCCCGGGCAACCTTGCGGTAGCTGCCTGGCGGACGGCCATTGGGAGATCGCGCAATGTAACTTGTTTACCCGTTGCCATAACAACGCCGTGCTCGATTGCGGTGCGCAGCTCGCGGATGTTGCCGGGCCAACCGTACCCTAGCAGCGCATCCATTGCGTCTGGCGTCAGTTCGAGAAGCGGTTTTTGGTTCTGTTTGCAGAAATGACGCAGGAATCCGCGGACCAAAATCGGGATGTCTTCCTTTCGCTCCCGCAAGGGCGGCATCACGATGCGCACGACGTTGAGGCGAAAATAAAGGTCGTCCCGAAATTTTCCTTCGTGTACTAGCCGCTGCAGATTCTTGTTCGTGGCTGCGATCAGCCGCACATCGGCTCGCAATGTTTGATTGCCGCCGACTCGCTCGAACGCGCGCTCCTCGCTGATAACGCGTAGCAGTTTCACTTGCGTGCTAGGATCTATTTCTGCGATTTCGTCGAGAAAAATCGTGCCGCCGTTGGCCTGCTCAAACCGGCCGATGCGTCGTTCATGCGCCCCTGTAAATGCACCTCTCTCGTGTCCGAACAATTCGCTTTCCAGAAGTTGAGGTGAGAGCGCGGCACAATGCACGACAACAAATTTCGCCTTGTTACGCCGGCTCAAATTATGAATAGCATGCGCCGCCAATTCCTTGCCTGTGCCACTTTCGCCTTCGATCAGCACATTCGCCGATGAGGGTGCTACCTGCTTGATGGTTTCAAGGACCTCATGCAATGCTGCGGAGTCGCCCCAGATATTTTCAAGGCCGTAGCGCTCGTCTACCTGTTCGCGCAGCGCGCGATTTTCCTGTTCGAGTTTGCGACTTTGCACTGCGCGCGCAATCAGCAATTCGACTTTATCGAGATTGAGCGGCTTGGTAACAAAATCGTAAGCGCCGCGTTTCATTGCATCGACAGCAAGATCCACGGAACCGTAAGCAGTCATCATGATGCAGATCGGCGGACGCGACATTTTCAGTGCGCGATCGATCAGGGCCATCCCGTCTTCGCTGCCGAGGCGCAGATCGGTCAGAAGCACATCGACCTGCTCGCGTTCGAGCACGTCCATCGCTCCGGCGCTGTCGGCACTGACGTAAACATCGAAATCATTCTCAAGTAAACGGCGCAATCCGTCACGCGTATGCTTCTCGTCGTCTACGATCAGGACAATAGGCTGGAAAGTCATGGCTCGACACGTTAAATGGTTATGCTGCTAGAACGGGTATCGGGTGTAACTTCTGTAACCGCTTTGGCTCTTTTAACAAGTCGCAGCGCAGTTCGCATTTGGGGACTCAGACTGGTTTCGGCCAAACCCGTGCAGCGACTGATGCTCAAACAAAGATAGCCATGCAAACCAAATGATGTATGATCGCGCGATGTTTCGCCGCGTTCTGCCCGCTTTGGGGTCGATCCTGGTCATCTCTGGGTCGACCATAATTGCCGGGGAGTTCTCCAGCGCGGTCAATCCAAAGGATGGCTGGACGCTCGCAGCCGACACCAAAGAAGTCGTCATCTACAGTCGCCCTCATGGTGATTCGCGCCTCAAAGAATTCAAGGCAATCGGCCCAATCGACGCTCCTAGTTATGCCGTGCACGCGGTCATCGATGATTTTGAAAATTATCCGAAATTTATGCCGTATACATTGGAATGCCGGCTCCTGAAACACGAAGGGGATTCCATGATTGGATATCAACGTCTGTCACCGAAGATTTGCGAAGACCGCGATTATACGTTACGCGTGCGGAAAAAATCATGGCCCAGCCATGAAGGGCTTACATATCTCAGCCAATGGGAGGCGGCAAACGAACTTGGACCTGCCGAACAGAAAGGCGTTGTCCGCATAAAGATTTGCAATGGCACATGGTTACTCGAGCCGGATGGACCGGCGAAAACGCATGCCACGTATTCCATCTATTCTGATACTGGCGGCGTTATCCCGGCGTTCATTGCCAATCACGCGAGCCTTACAGCAATCAAGAAGTTGTATGCAGCTATCCGCAAACAGGTGAAGGATCCAAAGTACGCGTCGGCTTCTGCGGCGTCGCCGGCGCCAGCAACACCTTAGCAGACTTTTTTATAACTAACATGAGCTACTCTTTTCTCTCCGTTATGAGATCGAATTTTCTCCTGTCACTAGTCGCAGCGGGCGGGGCGCTCGTGCTCAGCAAAGCTACTTTTGCCGAGACGATTCCCGAAACACCAACAAAAGCTGTTACCAACGATTACCACGGCGTAACCGTATCAGATCCATATCAGTGGCTCGAAAACGACGACGACTCACAAGTAAAAGCCTGGTCAGATGCGCAGAACCAGCGGACACGCAAATATCTGGACAGCTTACCGCAGCGGACAGCGATTGAGACAGAGTTAAAGGAGTGGTACGCTAAAACCTCTCCGAGTTATTCTTCGCTTGTCTCGCGGCCAGGAATTTTATTGGCGATGAAATTCCAGCCGCCGAAACAGCAACCTCTGCTAGTTACCCTTAATTCAGCTGACGATCTAAAATCTGAGAGAGTTGTGCTCGACCCGAATGTGCTGGACTCGAAAGGCACGACGGCGATCGATTGGTTCGCGCCTTCATCGGACGGTAAACATGTTGCCGTCTCAATCTCCAAGGGCGGCAGCGAAGATGGCACGCTCCATTTTTATGAGACCGCAACGGGCAAAGCGCTGCCAGACACAATTGCGCACGTTCAATATCCCACGGCGGGTGGCAGCGCGGCTTGGAACGCTGAAGGCACCGGAGTGTATTACACCCGCTTTCCGCGTAAAGGCGAGCGACCGGACCCCGACCTGAATTTTTACCAGCAGATTTATTTTCATAAACTCGGCACGCCCGAGACAGAGGACATCTATTCGCTCGGCAAAGACTTTCCTCGCATCGCAGAGATCGCGCTCCACGCTTCGCATGATGGCAAATACATTCTCGCCACCGTGGCAAACGGCGACGGCGGAGAATTCGCACATTATCTGCTCGAGCCAGATGGGAAGTGGAAGCAGATCACGCAGTTCACCGACCAGATAAAACTCGCCCGCTTTGGTCGCGATAATGCGCTTTACATGCTTTCACGCGCAAACGCGCCGCGCGGAAAGATTTTACGTCTGCCGTTGGATACACCGGAATTAAAAAAAGCAGTTGAGATCGTCCCCACCGGGGAAGCTGTGATCGAACAAATCGTCCCTACAAGCGAAGCGTTGTATGTTGGCGATCTACTCGGGGGTCCATCGCAAATCCGTCGTTTCCACCTGGATGGTAAGAGCGAAACAATTATTCCCATCCCAGCAATATCAGCGGTGCAGGAAATGATTGCCACGGAGGATGGCGCGCTTTTGTTTCGCGACACGAGTTACACGGAGCCCGCAACTTGGTTTCAGTGTGCCAAAGATGGAACCGAACCGACGAAGACAGCGCTGCGCAGTACTTCGCCGGTGTCATTTGCTGATATCGAAGTGACCCGCGAATTCGCCGCGTCCAAGGACGGCACAAAGATCCCGCTCAATATCCTTTGCCGCAAAGGAACGAAGCGGAATGGGCAGAATCCAACACTGCTCTACAGCTACGGCGGCTATGGAATCAGCATGTCACCAAATTTCGATTTCACCCGACGACTCTGGTTCGATCGCGGCGGCGTATACGTGGTTGCGAATATTCGGGGCGGCGGCGAGTTCGGTGAAGAGTGGCACAAAGCGGGGAACCTGACCAAAAAGCAAAATGTCTTCGACGACTTCGCGGCTACCGCTGAATACCTGATCAACGAGAAATACACACGCCCCGAGAAACTGGCTATCCAGGGTGGAAGCAATGGCGGGCTGTTAATGGGCGCCATGATTACGCAGCATCCTGATTTATTCCGCGCGGTGGTGTCTTCCGTCGGCATCTACGATATGCTGCGTGTGGAACTGGCGCCCAACGGTGCTTTCAATGTAACTGAGTTCGGTACGGTGAAAAATCCCGAGCAATTCAAAGCCCTTTACGCTTATTCGCCTTATCATCATGTGGTCGATGGGACGAAATATCCTGCTGTGTTGATGATGACTGGCGCAAACGATGGACGAGTCGCGCCTTATCATTCCCGCAAGATGACAGCGCGCCTGCTTGCAGCGAACAAGTCACAAAATCCGATTCTTCTGCGAACCAGCTCGAGCGCCGGCCATGGCATTGGGACCGCATTGAGTGAGCGCATCAAGCAGCTCGCTGACATCTATTCGTTTCTCTTTGCGCAGCTTGGAATGACTGGTAAGGCTGTTGATTAGTTAAACGGGCTAGAATCCGATTTCGTGCTGCAAGATTGCAGCGTAGCGTTGCTGCGTTGCAGGATTGATTTTTTCGGGCGAAAGAATCTATAAATCTATCGCCGTAACCAACAGTTCAATCGATGAAAAACGAATCCAATTCTCGTTCAGCTTTTTTAAACCTTCGCATTTCGATCTCTCTGTTAGTCGTGTTAGTTGGCGCTTTTCTAGCGCTGATCGGTTTTGGCGCGATCTCGGATGGCACTGCCAATCAGAAGGGATCACTGCGTTTTCCTCGCACGCCGGCCGATATCGGGCATTCCCGGCAGGATCCAGTTAATGATTTACCACGAAATTTCGATACGCATGGGAACCGGGCTGCCACCATAGGATTGGTGCATCGATCTCTCGGAAGGCATCGGCCAGCCGGGCTTAATGGAGAGGGAGCCTGGTCGTTGCTTGGACCGCCGGGTGGCGATGTCTCGGACGCCGCCGTTTCGACCATAAATCCTGACATCGTCCTGGCAGGTATCGCGCCGGGTGGCAGCTTCGGCGGTACTCTTTACCGTTCCAGTGATGGTGGAAACACTTGGTCTGAGGTTTCAGCTGTGGCTGGGATAAGCTTTTTTGATATTGAGTTTGCGCCCGACGGCACAGCTTACTCCGGCACGCAGGATAGTGTTAGGAAAAGCACAGACGGCGGTTTAACCTGGGCGACGCTGAATCTGGGTATCGGCGCTAACGATCAGGTATTCGACGTTGCGTTAGATCCATCAGATTCGGCGACGATCTGGGCCGGAATAGCCGATGCCGCCGGTGCGCAACCAGTCAATGTAATGCGTTCGACCGATGGCGGCGCAACATGGACAAATCGCACTCCGCCACTGGGAACGCCCATATCGGCTCACGCAATCGCAGTCGATCCGAACAATGCAAACACAGTAATCGCTGTGTTTGGTGGCGACTTCGGAGGTGGTGAGGTATGGGTTACTACTGACGGTGGCGACTCATGGATGGATCGCTCGGCGGGCTTACCCGGCAATCCGCTGAACGCAGTGGTTTACGATGGCACACGTCTCCTCGTTGGAGGCGGATTGCTATTTGGCTCGCAGTTCGTCGGCCTGTATGAGTCGCTCAATTTAGGCGTCACTTGGACGCCATTGCATGACGGCACCTGGCCGATCCTGGTGGTTGAAGATATCGCCGTCGATCCCGATGACGCTGCAACGATTTTTGTAGCAATAGACGGCGGTGGCGTGAACCGAACCACGGACAACGGCGCCACATGGCAGATCGGTATCGGAAATACTCAAGCGTTGGCTGGCCGCTCGATTCGCTTTCAACCCGGAAACTCGCAGGAGCTGTTTCTTGGTACCAGTTCGCTTGCGGTGTTTCGTTCTACGAACAGTGGCGACACCTTTGTCCAGTCCTCGGAAGGGATTTCCGAGTTAGATCTCTTCTCGATCGACGCTAATCCGCTTAACCCGGATGAGATCGCAGTCGCATTCCAAGGTGCAAACAACGGCGGCGTGTTTTCTTCCTCTGACGGCGGTAGCAGCTGGCAGCTCGAATCCGCGCCTCCAACGCGCTACAGCAACGTCCGCTTTGCCCCAGATGGTATACTCTACGCGATCTCCAGCGGACCATCGACAGTAGCCCAGGAAGGGTTGTACCGGCGCGAGACTAACGGGACTTGGACTCCGCTAGGGCCGGACCAGGGTCCTCTGTACGAATCCGACCTCGACGCGTCGCGTTTCAGTCAAAATAATCCCGAGCTGATTATGCTGGGCGGCGCCGATTTTGGAGTTGCAGGGTTTGAGGCCACGATCTGGCGAAGCACTGACGCCGGAGAAAGCTGGAGTAAAGTTTTTGAAAGTGCACAAGGCACAATCGAGAGCGTCACTGATCTTGAAATCATCGAAGATGGGACCGACCAAAATATGCTTGCCTCCTGGACAAGCCTCTCTGGCGACGGCACGGGCGGAGCGCTGCGGTCCACTGATGGCGGAGCATCCTGGTTCGAATCCTCCAGCGGTCTGCCGGCGTTCTTCCAAAACCCGAGACTATGCGCCTCGTCAACGAATCCGCAGACCTTGATGGTAGCTGCCTCCCTCAGTTTCGCGTCAGGCGGACTCTTCCGGACAACCGACAGCGGCGCGACGTGGACATCTACCGGCTGGACGGGAAGCGCTACCATAGGCGACGTTGCGTGTCACCCGGCGGACGATCAGACGCTTTTTGTTACACAGCTAAGCAGTGGAGATGCGGTGCTGCGCTCACAAGATGGCGGAGCGACCTTTGGACCGTTCGCAAACGGTCTCGAAAACGTCGTTGCTCCTCGTGAGCTAGCTTTCGCAGGTAACTCCGAGTTACTGCTAGCGAGCGCTAAAGGAAGCTATGCTACCGCCTTGACGGCATCCACGCCAACTCCAACGCCCAGCGCAACTGCAACAGCAACTGCTACTCCGACAGCTACACCTACAGCCACAGCCACAATTACCCCTTCGCCAAGTCCAACGCCGAGATCTACGCCACTACCACGGCCTCGCCCCACGCCGGCTCCGCGTCCGACACCTTAGCTCCCGTCTAAATAGTGACCGAACGCGTCACGATTCAACAGGGTAGCGTACGCCTCACGCATGCTGGATTTCGGCGCCCTCGTCGAAGTAGCTTCGCTCATCCCGTACGTCCACATCCGCAGAGCTGGGAAAATAGTATTGACACCCGGGAGGGGGTTCGGCAGGCTCGCACGGGCGCTAAGTTCCGTTAGGCGTCTCCACCGGGGGAGTTTCACCTAACCCTCTTTCCGCCAGGGTTACCGTGAGCGAAAAGCTCGTTCGCACAAAAACGAAGGAGATCCGTGAAGAGACTAAGCAGTGTTAGGTGTTCTGCGTTCGCGCTGTTTGCATTCGTCAGTTTTGCGATTTTGCCGACAGCTGACGCTGTAAATACGTACATTGTTATCGACCTAGGCACCCTCGGAGGACATGGCACCGATGGTGACGCCGGTCTTGGCATCAATGATCTCGGCCAGGTGACGGGTTTATCCACCCTCGCCTTGGGCAATTTCCACGCGTTTTTGTATTCGGACGGGACCATGTTCGATTTGGGCACGCTCTCGGTTAATCAAACCGACAACAGCAATGGCCATGGGATCAATAATTCCGGGGTGGTGACAGGCGGGTCCGATACCACGGACGGAATCGGCCACGGGTTCCTGTATTCAGGCAGAATGGAGGATTTGAACGATCTTGCCTCGGGACATATGGCTGACTTCGATTTTCTTGGCGGTGGCACCGCGATCAACGACTCCGGACAGGTGACGGGCATTGGACACATACATGCGACTGGTGGTTATCATGCATTTTTGTATTCGGGGGGAATCTCCAGCGGGAGCGCCATAGACTTAGGCACTCTTGGGGGTGGTGGTGATTACAGCGTCGGCAGCGCCATCAATAATTCCGCAGAGGTCACAGGCGATTCTTACGCTCCGGCAGGAGATCACGCGTTTTTGTATTCGGGTGGACTTATGACCGACTTGGGCACGTTAGGCGGCCAACAAAGTGTTGGTTCCGGCATCAACGACTCTGGACAAGTGACGGGCGCATCCGATAGCACGATCGGAAACGGCGGCGCGTTTTTGTATTCGGAAGGAATTATGTACGACCTGAATAATCTAGCGTCCCAGAATATGGGCGGCTTTATTGTCCTTTCAGACGGCCTTGCCATCAACTCCTACGGTTGGATCACGGGCCAAGGCGAAAAGTCGAACGGGGAAATACACGCTTTTCTGGCCATGCCAGGACCGCCAACGACCTCGACACCGACTGCTACACCAACACTGTCGCCTACCCCTACTCCGACGCCATGCACGGGGAGATGTTATCCGACCCCGAGACCGCGCCCAACGCCGAAGGCGCGTCCTACTCCGGTGTCCCGTCCCGCATCACCGCCTCATTTGACACCAGTACCTTCTCCAATGTCGCTTCGCCCCACTCCAGCCCCGCGCCCGTAGGCGCTAACATGCTCGGCAAGCTGAAGCTTGGCTCCGCCAGCGAAGTTACGATCCAGCCGTCGCCATACAGGCCTTCCGTCAGCTTTTCTTTAACCCCGCCAAGTCTTTGAGCACTTGCTCGCT
>DASTMV010000143.1:0-25005 GCA_035713885.1 Candidatus Udaeobacter sp.
TCTCAAACGGTGCGTCCGATAGCGGCAGCTTCCCGGATGACGGTGGCGGCGGTATATTGAGTGATCACGCTATGATTTCGTTGGATCATTGTGTCATCACGCAAAACAAAGCTCGATTCGGCGGAGGTATCTTTAATCTTAACGGGGCTGTCATGATGAACACGACCACAATGAACGACAACCAAGCCACCGATTCTAGCGGTGCAATCTATAACTACGGTAGTGGCGGCGGAGGCAGCCTGGATATTTACGACAGCACCTTTAACAGAAACCTGACTACCGGAGGCAGTGGTAGGAGCGGGGCTGTGGAAAACCATGGCGGCATAGCGACCTTCACCAACTGCACATTCTTTGACAATAGTGCGTTTGACGCAGGGGTAATCTATAATGACGGGGTAGGTGCAAACTCAAGGATCACTTTGCTGGATTGCACTGTAAGTGAGAATAATACAAGCGACCCCGCTTCTGCTAACATAGTGAATGTTGCGGTAAACGGTGGGACCGCACATTTTACCGCCGGAAGCAGCATCTTCAAAACGGGAGCGCAGGGACCGAATTTTCTTAACAGCGGCGGAACTTTTATATCCGAAGGCTACAACTTGAGTAACGACGCGGCTGGAGGAGGCGGCGGGACTGATCCTTTCGGTTACTTAAATGCGAACGGCGACGTCCGTAATACTGATCCTTTGTTAGGTACGTTAGCTAGTAACGGTGGTCCTACTCCAACGATAGAACTTCTGTCGGGCAGCCCCGCAATCGATACCGGCGAACATTTAGCGCCGATGCAGGACCAACGCTACTATCGGCGTTCTGGGCCGGCCGATAAAGGCGCATTTGAATTTAACGGAGTACTGGCGCCGGCCTTTGTCGTCTCTCGCAAGACGCAAGGCGCACTTACCTTCGACATTGGCATGCCCCTGGCGAGTCTTTTGGGAATCGAATGTCGTAGCGGCGGCGCGACAAACGATTATTCGTTAGTGGCTGTTTTCGAAACTCCTGTTTCAATTAAGGGCTATGCGGTCACGATTGGCACAGGCACCGCAGTTCAGCTTGATAACGACGGGCGCGGCCAGCTGACAGTGCATCTGACCGGTGTTTCCAATGCACAAAGGATCACAATCACACTCTTCGGCGTGAGCGACGGAGTGCACACTCAAGATGTGGCGATGCCAATGGGAATATTGATCGGCGACACAAGCGGTAACGGAAGCGTTAATGCCTCCGATATTAGTGAAACAAAATCGAGATCAGGCCAGACAGTAAATGCCACGAACTTTCGAAATGATGTTTCCGTGAATGGTTCGATCAACGCCAGCGATGTGAGTTTGGTGAAATCGAGAACTGGGACAGCGCTGCCGTAGCGAAGCGATCAAGGCTTGTTTGTCGTTCGATAAACGATATTCATTGGGAGAATCGAAGCGCAGCATAAGCGTTCATTGCGAATCTCTAGGAGGAATAAATGACGCAGAGGTTGTCGTCGTGGTTTGTCAGGGTTGTCGTCGCCGCAGGCGTCTCAGTGCCGGATTGCATTTTCGGCGCCACCCTTTTCGTTAGCAATGGCGCGGACAGTGGTCCGGGCTCACTACGCAACACCATTGCCGTCGCGAACTCGGGCGACACGATTCTCTTCAACACGCCCGGTCCGATTGTGCTGACTTCGCCGCATATCGTGATCGATAAGAATCTCACGATCACCGGTCCCGCTGGCGGTATTGTCGTGCAGCAGCAGGCGTTCAATCAGCGCCTCTTTTTTATCGGCAATGGCAGCTCGAATGGGCCGACAGTATCGATTTCAAATTTGACTATCAAGGACGGCACCAATCCGGCGCCAATTCTGAACTATGAGGATGGCGCCGGCATTTACAACGATCGCAGCAAACTCACGCTGCAAAGTTGCGTCGTGCAGAACTGCAGCGCGGCGAACGGCAGCCCGACGGGCGGCGGCGTGGCTAGCGTGGGCTCGACCGCCGAACTTACCATCTCGAACTGCTACTTCGTGGATAATTTTGCCAAGCTGGGAGGGGGTGCCGCGTGGAACAACGGCGGCAAGCTGACCGTTATCGGTTCGTTCTTCGACGGAAACGAAGCCAACGACTCCGGTGGTCACATTCTTCAGGACGGATTTCAACCCGGGCTTATTCTGGAAAGCACGCTGCTTGATTCGCACGGCGCCGCCGTCGGTAATGGTGGAGCGCTCGAAGTACGTAACTGCACCTTTGTCGGCAACCGTTCTTTCGGTGTGGATGCAGGCTCGATCGTCAACAACGGCAACCTGCTCGTGCAGCATTGCACGTTTTACAAAAATTTCGGCAGTAACAGCGGAACAATCCGCAATTTTGGCAGCGGACAACTGACGGTTCGCAACAACATCTTCCAGAACCCCGGCACGTGGTGTCTTCGCAACGATTCTCCGGCCACCACAACTTCGGCGGGCTACAATCTAGCTAATTCTGACCCGGCGGGATTGCTCACCGGACCGGGTGACCAAGTCAACGTCGATGCGAAGCTCGATCCAGCCGGCTTGCAGAACAATGGCGGGCCAACTCTGACGGTTGCGCTGATCGCAGGCAGTCCGGCGATCGACCAAGGCAATAGCTTCGGCCTAACGAGTGATCAACGCGGCTTCCCGCGGCCGGTCGATAATCCCAACGTGCCGAATCTCACCGACGGCACCGACATCGGCGCGTATGAAGCGCCGGCGGATCCGATTCAGGGCGATAGCGCAAACATTATCGTTCTCACAAACGCGGATCACGATGATGGCGTCTGCGGCACGAGTGACTGCACGTTGCGAGAAGCAATCGCGCGCACGAACGCCGTGCCCGGACCGAACACGATCACCTTCGCGCCCGCGTTTCCCGCGACAATTACCTTGCTGCCTTCCGCTGGCGGTCAGCTCAACATTACGGAGGGCGTGACAATCGTGGGGCCCGGGGCGCGCTCGCTCAAGATTAGCGCCGGGACGCAGACGCGTGTCTTCTTCGTTAGCGGCGCAGGCACGACCATGTTGTCTGGCCTAACGATTGCGGATGGATGGATGGCGAACAGCAATGCGGGAGATGCAGAAGGCGCTGGCATTTTCAATCAGGCCGTATTGTCGCTCGTCGATTGCACGTTGGATTTCAATCGCGCGATCGGCGGCTTCGGATTCGTTTCCGGCCAAAGCGGCGGCAACGGACGTGGCGGCGCGATCTTCAACGGCGGCGCGCTCACCCTTGAGCGTTGCACGGTAAAGAATAGCAGTGCGTTTGGCGGCAATGGTGCAGACAACACCGGCGCGCACACCACGGGCGGCGCCGGCGGTGATGGGCTTGGCGGAGGCGTCTACAACCACACCGGTGCGAGTCTGACGCTGATCAATTGCACCTTTGCTGGGAACGGCGTCGCGGGCGGAAACGGTGGCGATGGTGGTTTCGGCGGCAGCGGTGGCGATGGACTCGGCGCAGCGGTTTTCAATTTAGGAACACTCGATATCACGGCGAGCACGTTTGCCACGAACGGCGCTGCCGGTGGAACCGGCGGCACTGGAGTGCGGCCAGGTAACAATGGCGCGCCTGGCCTCGGTGCGGGGAGTCTCGCCAGCATCGGCGGCGCGAGCAGCACAATGCGTAACAGCATCTCGGCCGGTAACGATGTTAATCGCGCAGTCGGCCACGACGTTTACGGCACCTTCATTTCCGGCGGTTTCAATTTCATCGCAAAGATCGACGGCAGCACGGGCTTCACCGAGCCGACGGATGTGACTGGAACCGCTGCCGTACCGCTCAACGCGCAACTTTCCTCGTTAGGCAACAACGGCGGACCAACTGACACGATGGCGCCGTTGTCCGGAAGTCCGGTCATCGATCAGGGAAACAGGTTTGGCCTAACGAGCGATCAACGCGGTTCGCCACGACCAATCGACCTTCCCGCGACCCCGAACGCCAACGGCGGCGATGGCAGCGACATTGGCGCGTTCGAATTGTCACCGCTTACGCTGGTCAGTGTCGTCTCGCGGAAGATGCATGGTGGAGTGGGTGAGTTCGACGTAGTCTTTCCCGGTGTGGAAAGCCGCGGCACCGGCGGGATGCACACCATCTTCTTCACCTTCTCGAATCCACTCGCCAGCGTCGGCGGTATCTCCGTTACCGGTAACCCGGGCGTGACGAGCAGCAGCGGAATCGGAAGCGATCCGCACCAGTACGTAGTCCAACTCGGCAGTGTGCCGAACGTGCAGCAGCTCACGATTACGTTAACTAACGTTGCAGATCAGTTCGGTGGCACGACCAGCAGTGTCCCAGCCACGATTGGCTTTCTCCTTGGCGATACCAACGGCAACGGAACTGTTAACGCATCCGACGTCGCCCAGACGAAATCGAGATCCGGGCAAACCGTGAATGCAGCTAACTTCCGCGGTGACGTTACTGTTAACGGTTCCATTAATGCCAGCGATGTAAGTTTGGTGAAGTCGAGAAGCGGCACAGCATTGCCGTGAATTTTCGGATTGAATAAAGTCGGTCGTTCAATTCTTCGTAGGGCGGGAACTCCGAGCTGCTTCAGGCTTTGTCGAATTTGATCCGTAAAGCATCGACAGTTCTCTGAGAAATCGCTACAAGCGGGAGCTATGAGTTCCCGTTACAGAAGCCGATTCGGTCCCATTTGGTTTTTCCTTCTCGCTGTCCTGGCGGTTGTGCCGATAGGGCGCGGTCAGTCCGCGCTCGATGGGTTCGATCCCGGCGCGAATAATTCTGTCATCGCGCTGGCAACACAGACAGATGGCAAGATTATCGCCGGTGGAAGTTTCAACATGCTGGGCGGCGGTGGCACCGGGACGAGCACGCGCAATTTCATCGGGCGACTGAATCTGGACGGAACGATCGACGCCGGTTTTGATCCGGGCGCAAATGCGGCGGTGCAGGCATTGGCGGTGCAGGCAGATGGGAAGATTCTGGTCGGCGGATCATTCACCATGATGGGTGGCGGCGGGATGGGCGTGACGACACGAAATCGTATTGCGCGGTTAAATGCTGACGGCTCACTCGACATGAGCTTCGATCCCGGAGCGAGCGGACCCGTGACAGCGATCGCGCTTCAGCCGGATGGAAAAATTCTGGTGGGCGGCACTTTCACCGGACTCGGCGGCACGACCGGCACTACCATGCGCAATCGCATCGGCCGGCTGAATGCCGATGGCAGCGTGGACAACAGTTTCGATCCGGGTGCAAGTGGACCCGTCACCACAGTCGTTGTGCAAAGTGATAGCCGCATTCTTGTTGGCGGAACCTTTACAGGGCTCGGCGGCGGCACTGGTACGACGACGCGTAACCGCATCGGTCGTCTGAATCCGAGCGGCACGGTGGATATGACCTTCGATCCGGGCGCGAATGGTCAGGTCATATCTTTCGCGTTGCAGGCTGATGACAGGATCGTGGTGGGAGGAGTTTTCAGCATGCTCGGCGGCGGCGGCACCGGCGTTAACGGGCGTAACGGCATGGGCCGGTTGAATGCGAATGGCAGCATCGACGGAAGCTTCAATCCTGGCGCAAACAGCTCCGTTAATTCGTTAGTCGTGCAGCCGGATGGGAAGATTCTGGTCGGCGGCGCATTCGGTATGATCGGCGGCGGCGGCACCGGCATGACGACGCGCAACAAAATCGCGCGGCTCAATCTCGATGGCAGCGTCGACATGAGCTTCAATCCCGGCGCGAACAACACCGTCACCTCCATGGTTGCGCTCCCTGACGGGCGGGTACTGGCCGGCGGAGTGTTCACCATGATTGGCGGCGGCGGTACCGGCACGATCACACGAAATCGGCTCGCGCGATTGCACGCTGATGGATTGCTCGAGACCAATTTCAGTCCCGGCGCGACTAACACGGTGATTTCGCTCGCTCTGCAGACGGACGGGAAACTTCTGGTCGGCGGCGCCTTTGACAATCTGGCCGCCACCCCGCGCGCGGATATCGGGCGACTGAATAGCGATGGGAGCATCGATCCGGATTTCAATCCCGGCGCGAACCAGAGCGTTCGCGCGCTGGCCGTGCAGCCGGACGCGAAGATTGTGGCCGGAGGCACGTTCACTTTCATCGCTGGCGCAGCGCGCACCAACATCGCGCGGATGGATTCTGCTGGGACGCTCGATTCGCTTAATCCTGGCACTCAAAATGACGTCCGCACGATCGTCGTTCAGCCGGACGGCAAGATCTTGGTCGGAGGGATTTTCGCCCTCATGGGCGGCCAGATGCGTCAACGCCTGGCGCGTTTGGATCCGGGCGGCACACTCGATGTGGGCTTCAATCCCGGTGCGAACGGGAACGTGAACACTTTCGCATTGCAGCCGGATGGAAACATTCTGGTCGCGGGCGGTTTCAACATGATCGGCGGCGGCGGGACCGGTAATACCGCGCGGGCGGCAATCGCGCGACTGGACTCAACCGGCAACGTCGATCTCAGCTTCGATCCTGGCGTGGACAGCGGCGTCAACGCGGTCGTGGTCCAACCGGACGGCAAGATCGTGATCGGCGGCTTCTTCTTCATGGCAGGTGGAGGAGGCAGCGGCAACACTCCGCGGATGAGACTTGCGCGACTGAATGCGGACGGCACTCTCGATATGACCTTCGATCCCGGAGCGGATGGCAACATCGAATCATTAGCCTTGCAGACTGACGGCAAAATACTTGTCGGCGGCGCGTTCTTTAATCTCGGCGGCAGCGCGCGGAGCAAGATCGGACGGCTGAACCCGGATGGCTCACTCGATACCAGCTTCAATCCCGGCGCCGACTTCACGGTCAATGGCTTCGCGATTCAACCGGATGGCAAGATCGTGGGTGCGGGAACTTTCACGACGTTCGGCGGACAGGGGCGCGTGCGCATCGGTCGCCTAACGAATAGCGTTGCTCTCCAGGAACTGAGCGCAAGTGCAAACGGCACCGTCATGACCTGGCTGCGTAGTGGCTCCTCTCCGGAACTGGAACGCGCCACCTTCGAGTTCTCCACTGACGGCGTGAGCTACAATCCGTTGCCCAATCCCATTCGCCTGACCAATACGAGCGGCTGGCAATCGACCGGTCTCAGTCTGCCGACCCAGCAAAATATTTTTCTTCGCGCGCGCGGGTTCTATCCCAGCGGCGAATTCGGCGGCTCACGGTCAATCGCGGAGTCGGTGCGCCAGGCCTTCCTCTCGCCCCCGCCAACACCGCTCACCGTCGTTTCCCGGAAAGTGCATGGTATTAACGGCCCGTTCGATATCGACCTGCAGGTTGCGAACGGTGTCGAATGCCGAAGTCCCGGCGCGAACAACAGCCACCAGGTCGTCCTTACCTTTCCGAGCGTAGTTAACTTAAACAGTGCGGCCGTTACTAGTGGCGTCGGAACAGCCAGCAGCATTAGTGGCAATGGAACAACCACCCTAAACGTTGCACTTACCGGAGTAGCGGATGCGCAAAGGCTTACGCTAACTCTCCTAGGTCTGAGTAACGGCACCAATAGCGGCAACCTCGATGTTACCATGGGAGTGCTACTCGGTGATACGAACGGCAACGGCGCGGTCAACGCTTCAGATGTTAGTCAAACAAAGTCGCGATCCGGCCAAACGTCCGGTGGAACTAACTTTCGCAGCGATGTTACCACAAATGGCTCGATCAATGCGAGTGATGTGAGTCTGGTGAAATTAAGAAGCGGCAGCGCGTTGCCGTAGTGAATGAGGCGCGGCATCGGCGACCCCGCTTGAGCTCAGTGTCGTTACTCGTTAGGCGGATTCCGATTCGCGCAGTTCGATAGTCTCCACATGCGTACAAAATTAGGCTCGACATTTGCCAGGTAGTGTTGAGACTTCAGTTCGATTACGTCACCCGAGGTTTCAGCGCATATTCAACCGGGCTGAGTTTGGGAAGGCTGGACGTTCGTTGGGACTTCGCTTTGCGCGATCCAGATCCCACGGCAACCCGAAGTCAGCCATAACGAGGGCGCCCGCGGAAACGGGCGCCTCGTGAGGATGATTTTCGGTTCCGGAGACCTGCAAACAGTTACAACCGGGAGATTACCATGAAAACCCTTTCTCCGTTTCGATTCATCGGGCGGATGCTTCGCCTAACCAGTTCACGTCGCTTTCTGCTCCTGTTTATTTTCGTGGGACTCTCATTTGTCACCTTGTTTCTCATGGCCGCTGCCATCCCACGGCCCGATTCAAGTCCGGCGGTTTCTTTGCCGCAGGTGAACGAATGGCATGTCTGCCAGTCGGGCGGGGCGGACTTTACCACGATCCAGGCGGCAGTGGATGCCGCGCAACCGGGCGACACGATCAAAGTTGCCGCTGCCACCTACATCGAAACGAAGATGGTGAGTGGAACACCTTTCAATCTCTACATCACCAAGACTCTCATCATTCGCGGCGGATATACCTGTGCTGATTTCACGAATCAGAATCCCTTCACCAATGCTACGATCATTCGTCCTTCCACCAGCACAGAATCAGTCGTTTCCATCTTCGGAGTATTCGGAACCACTTCGCAGGTGGCGCCTACCATTGATGGCTTTACGGTCACAGGCGGCGGTGGCGGGAACCATGGCGGCGGAATCTCGATGCGCGACAGCGACGCCACCATCAGTAACAACATCATCTCTGGTAACACCGGTTACTTGTTAGGCGGCGGAATCTATGTGCAGCGCGGGATCGTGCGCATTCAGTATAATCGCATCCAGAACAATACGGCGGACGGGCAAAATAATTTCGCGCTCGGCGGCGGGATCGAGATGGAAACCGCGGCAGGATCCCTGCGTAGCAACGTCATCGCCAACAATACATTCACGGTCGGTGGAACAAAGACTGGCGGTGGCGTCGATATCAACGGCGGCGGCCCGGTAGTTTTGGCGAACAACACGATTGTCGGGAATGCAATCAACGGCGTTAACGCCAGTATTGCTCTTACTCTCGTCAACAACATCGTCATGACTCATCCCGTTGGCGTCAGTGCAGGTGCGACGACAACTACGAGTTACAACATTTATTTTGGGAATACGACGAACACGCAGGGTTTCGCTCTTAGCGGAACTGACCTGACGGTGAATCCGCAACTGACATCGGACTATCATCTGAACGCGAGTTCGCCCGCGATTGATGCCGGCACGCACATGAACGCGCCCAGCCGCGACATCGATCGCGAGCCGCGCGCGATGATCGGCAACTCCGGTCTCTACAAAATCGACATCGGTGCGGATGAATTTACCGGCGTGCCGCAAACAATCCGCGAGATCACAGATCAGCCTGCTGATTTCACACTCATCGGCCCGGGCAACCCGGTTGAAAACCCCGGCTCAACCGGGCCTAACGAATGGATTGGTTATTCGGTGGCCGGCGCTGACGTGAATGGTGATAACAGAGCCGATCTTCTGACCGGGGCGTTTAATCATGCGGATGACTTCGATAATGGCATCGCCGATAGCGGCCGCGTCTACTCGCTTTACGGCAACGGCATGCGACGGCTCGGCGTGGTTGATTTTTTCAACGCCACGCCAAGTTTGGAGGTGCGGTCCTATCTCGACCAACAGCACATTGGTTCGTCGCTAACCGCAGCCGACTTGAACAATGATAGCACGCGCGATCTTATCATCGGCGCTTCGGGAGCGGCTAACTTCAATGTCAAAGGCTCGGTCTTTGTTTTCCAAGGCGGCGCCGGATTGTCCGGTATCAAAACACTTTCGCCGACTAACCAAACATCATGGCAATTCCGTTCCGCTGAAGCGACCTCCTCGTTCGCCGCGCCGAATGCATTAGCGGCTGGAAAGCTCAGCAACGATGCGATTGACGATCTCGTCATCGCTGAAGGAAATGCTACCGGTCCCGGCGGTCGCGCTGGTGCGGGCGCGGTCTTTGTCTTTTTCGGCAGCGCCAGTTTGCCCGCATTGTGGGATTTGGCTACGATGCCCGCGAGTCTGACAATTTACGGACCTGCGACGAATGCAGGGTTAGGCGTAGTTGCCGTCGGTGACGTCAACGGCGACGGCAAATTGGATTTGATTGCGCGCACTGCTACCAATGCCTACATCTTTTATGGGCCACTAGCCGCGGGCACGATTGATCTCGCGTCCACGGCGGCGAGCGCGATCATCACCGGCCTAACGAATGACTGGGTCGCAGCCGGCGATGTGGACGGCGATGGCAAAGCGGACATTGTTCTTGGCCTAACCAATGAAACAGACGTGGTGCGCGGTGGAACGCTGGTCGCATCGCAAACAATCGGCGCGGCCGCCGCAATACGACTCACCGGTGTCACGACGGGGGCACTGCATGCTTTCGATTGGAACGCCGATGGCAAAGCGGAAGTGGGGATTGGCGACCCGCTTAATAATCGGACTTTCATCGTCTTTGGCGGTGCCTTGTCCGGGACGGCGGACGTGGCCGACCGGGCGAAATGGATCATCACTGGCGAAATAGCCAGCGATAAATTTGGTTTCTCGATTGGCAGCGGTGACCTCGATACGGATGGTACTGCGGATCTAATCGTCGGCGTCCGTCAGCACAATGTAACGAATCATACGCTGCACTTTGAAGACGCCGGAACCGTCTACGTATTTTACGGCACTCCGGTTCCCTTGCCGTCGCAGGTTGTCTCGAGAAAACTTCATGGCGGCACGCCTTTCGACATCAATCTGCCATTAACCGGCAATCCTGGCATCGAATGCCGTAGCGGAGGAACGACCAATGATTACCAAGTCGTTCTTACTTTCCCAAGTGCGGTCACATTTACGAACGCTGCGATTACTGCCGGGACAGGATCAGTTAACGGAAGTATGGGCAGCGGAACTAATACAGTTACCGTTAACCTTACCGGTATAGTAAGTGTGCAAAGGGTAACAATCACGTTGTTAGGTGTAAACAATGGCACGACGAGCGGCGATCTCGGTGTGACAATGGGCGTCCTTGTCGGCGACACAAATGGAAACGGAAACGTCAATGCTTCAGACGTCAGTCAAACAAAAACCAGAGTGGGCCAACTGGTCGACGCGACCAATTTCCGGAGCGACTTGAACGTGAATGGTTCGATCAATGCCAGCGATGTGACCTTGTTGAAGTCGAGAAGCGGCACGGCGTTACCCTAAACGCGATCGATTCTTGCTTTGGCGGCCTCCACTTTGATATCTGAATAAGGTTAAATTACCAATGAAGCGTTTCCCTCCACGTTTCCTGCTTGCCGCGAGTGCTTGCGCAGCCAGCGCGATGCTCGCGTACATCAGTTTCGCCACAACGGGTGTGAGTACGAATAAGATTACTCCTTCGGTTCTCGCTGAAGCGAGTAGTGCGAACAACGCATCGGTTATCATTCTGCTGCGCGAGCAGGCCGATGTGAGCGCCGCCTATGCGATAAAAGATCAGGATGCGCGCGGCTGGTATGTTTATAACACTTTGAGGCAGCACGCCGAACGCACACAGCAGTCGCTCCGCGCTTTCCTCGATGCACGACACATCAGTTACCAACCGTTTTGGGCTGCGAATATGATTGCCGCGAGTGTGGATCGCGCAGATTTGGAATCGCTGGCGGCTCGCGAGGATGTCGCACGAATAGATTCGAACGTTGCGACACGCTCGATTGAGGAAGCCGAGCTTAACCATGCCATGCCGACACAGTCGAGAATCAATGCTCCTGCGTCAGTGGAATGGAATGTGACAAACGTGAATGCGCCTCAACTCTGGGCGCAGGGTTTTACCGGTGTCGGTATCGTGGTGGGTGTGATTGACACGGGTGTGCGCTGGACGCACAGCGCGCTCCGCTCGCAATACCGGGGCTGGAACGGCAGTAGCGCCGACCACAATTTCAATTGGCACGATGCTATTCACTCCAGCGGCGGACCTTGCGGGGCGAATAGCGCGCAGCCATGTGACGACTTTGCCAGCGGCCATGGCACACCAGTCCTTGGAAGTGCGGTCGGTGATGACGGCGTGGCGAATCAGATCGGAGTCGCGCCCGGTGCAAAATGGATTGCCTGCCGGAACATGGACCAGGGCGTCACTACACCGGCGGCGGCGACGGAATGTTTTCAGTTCATGATCGCGCCTACGGATCTGAACGGGAACAATCCCAATCCATCCTTGCGTCCGCATGTGCTTAACAATGCATGGGCATGCACCGCGAGTAATGGTTGCACGACGGGCTCGGAGCTGGAGACGATCGTCAATAACACGCAGGCGGCCGGAATTTTCGTCGTGGCCGCCGCGGGTGGTGGCGGTCCCGCTTGTGAGACCGTGAGTGATGCGCCTGCGTTCTACAACGCTGCTTTTTCCGCCGGCGCGTATGACATCAATAATGTCCTCGCCGGTTTCAGCAGTCGCGGCCCGAGCACTTTCGATTTAGGCCTAAAGCCCAATCTCACTGCCCCTGGCGTGAACATTCGTTCCAGTTCCAACACGAGCGACACAAGCTTTGCCGTCACGAGCGGCACGAGCCCGGCTTCCGCACACGTGAGCGGTGTGGTTGCATTACTCTGGTCGGCGCGGCCAGACTTAGTGCGCAACATCGCGTCGACAAAAGACCTCCTGCAACGAAGCGCGAATCCCGCGGTCACGGTTAATCCGCCTCAGACTTGCGCTGGAATTTCCTCTACGCGGATACCTAACTACTCGTTCGGCTATGGACGAGTAGATGCACTCGCCGCGCGTTTCGGGGACCTTGTTGTCACAACTCTCAGCGATAGCAACAACGGCAGTTGCGGAGCGACGTGCAGTTTGCGCGATGCGATCAATATCGCCGACACGCAGAACTACACTTTGATCCACTTCGCGACCGGTCTGCAAGGCACCATCCAGCTTTCAAGTGCGCTTCCCCCTTTAAACAGGAACGTCATCATCGAAGGTCCTGGCGCAAACCTACTCACGGTGCAGCGCGTCAGCGGCGGCGACTATCGCATCTTTACCATTGGCAGCGGGAGAGTAGTCAACATCAGCGGACTCACCATTAGCAATGGCAAAGGCACAACCAACGGTGGCGGAATCCTCAATGATCACAGCATCCTGTTTTTGTCGCGCTGCGTTCTGATCGGCAACACCGGAAGCAACGGCGGCGGTCTTCTCAATGACGGATCGGGGGTGCAAGGCAACGCGATAGCGGAACTGGACAGGTGCACCTTCCGTAACAACAGCGTGACCGCGTTTGGCGGCGCAATCTTCAACTCCGGCGCCAGCGGAGGCAGCGCTTCGCTCGAGCTAACCAACTGCACCATCGCCGATAATTCCGCGGCAACGCGCGGCGGCGCCATCTACAACGTCGGCGATGCTCCTGGCAGTACCTTGTTTCCGATCTTGAACTGCACCGTTAGCAACAATTCCGCTGCTCTCGGCGGCATTTTCAATTCCGGCACCTCCGGCATGTCAGTGCGCAATTCCATTTTTAAAACGGGCGCGACCGGTGCGAACTTCTTCAACAGCGGCGGCACGATCACTTCTGTCGGTTACAACATTAGCAACGATTCCGCGGGTGGAGATGGCACGACCGGTCCCGGCGGAATTCTGAATGGCACTAACGACAGGCGGAACACCAATCCACAACTCGATCCGGCGGGTCTTAGTAATAACGGCGGTTCTACCAGCACGATCGCCCTTTTGTCGAACAGTCCCGCGATCAATGCGGTGGACATTAACTCCGCGCCCCGCCTAGACCAACGTGGCTTCCTCCGCGCCGGTGCATCCGACATCGGTGCGTTTGAATTCAACGGAACCCCCGCGGAAGTGACGCTAACCGCAGCCGTTTCGACGAAAACGCACGGCGGCGCGGGAGCATTCGAAATCAATCTGCTCGCCGGGAGTCCGGCAATAGAGTGTCGCGGCGGCGGGACGGGGAATAATCACATCGTTGTTTTTCGTTTCGCTAATCCGCTCACCAGCGTGGCGGGCGCGAATTTGACCGGCACCGGTGCCGTGAGCAGTGCCGTCATTAGCGGTGACCCACATGAATACGTCGTCTACCTAACGAATGTTACCAACGGCCAGGTAATGACTGTTCGCCTGACAAATGTAAACGATGTCCTTGGAAATCACAGCGACACGATTGCAGCGACGATGGGTGTGCTGCTCGGCGATACAACCGGAAATGGTTCCGTTAATGCCTCCGATGTCAGTCAGACAAAATCGAAGTCGGGCACCAGTGGATACTTCGAGTTTTCGCAGCGATGTCACGGTCAACGGTTCGATTAACGCCAGTGATGTAAGCTTGGTGAAATCGAAGAGCGGTACAGCGCTGCCACCATGAGGGTAAACAGGAAACTTCGTTGGGATCATAGAGATCATTTTATTTGGTGGTCCATTTGCCCGAGGGTATTAGGAAATACCGCCACGGGCTGTGTGCCCTTCGAATAGCAATTGAATCGTGCGCACTAAGTCAAATTTGTCTGCGCCGCGGAGAAAGGGTTCGGCGTTAGCATGGATAACACTGGGAGCAGTGTTGCTCGTCCCAGCGGTCCGTGCCGATTCTCCATCGCCACATTCCTCGGAAGGCGGTCTTCTCTATTTCGTGAACACGACAAGCGATACCGTGGTTGTCGGCGCATGCCAGAATGGAAGCGCTGGCTGTTCCTTGCGGGGCGCGATCCAGGCGGCGAATGGACACCCGGGCGCGGATGGCATCGAAATCGATCTTCCCGCTGGATCAACCATCAATCTTACTCAGGCGCTTCCTGCTATCACCGAAAGTGTCGCCATCACTGGTCCCGGCGCGGACAAATTGACAGTGCGGCGGAGTACGGGAGGCGATTACGGTATCTTCCACGTGACAACCAGCGGAACGGTGAGTTTTTCTGGCATCACCATTAGCAATGGACGGGTGTCAGGTTTTTCCACCGGCGGGGGCATCAGTAACGAGAATGGCATAGTCACTATCTCGAGTTGCGCGGTCATCGGCAATCACGCTCAAGTCGCGGGGGGTGGGATCTCCAACACGGCAACTTTGAACATCCGGGAGAGCACCGTCAGCGGAAATCTTAATGGCGGAGTCGCGAACGGAACCAATGGCTCGATGAACATTACCAACTGTACCATCAGCGGCAATGCTACAGGGACGCGTGGCGGTGGGGTTTACAATTTCTCCAACATTGTCAACATCACCAACAGTACGATTAGCGGGAATTTTGCGACCGATAATGCCACCGCCGGGGTTGCCGGGGGCATTTCCAATGAAAATGGGGCCACCGTCAACATCAAGAGTAGCATCGTTGCCGGAAACTTTAACGGAGCTGCCCCTGATGTCAGCGGTACTTTCGTTTCAGCAGGCTTTAACCTTATTGGCAGTGTGGACGGCGGCTCCGGCTTCACCGCGGCGACAGATCAGACTGGCACGATTGCGTCACCACTCGATCCGAAGTTCGACCCCGACGGCCTGGGGCATAACGGCGGTCCTACCCGGACAGTTACACTCTTGCCTGGCAGTCCAGCGCTGGACAAAGGCACAAGTAATGGTCTGACGGGGAACCTAACGACTGACCAGCGCGGCACCGGTTTTCCACGCATCTTTGATGATCCTGCTATCCCGAATGCGACTGGCGGAAACGGCGCTGATATTGGCGCATTCGAATTGATCCCGCCTATGGGGATCTCGCGAAAGCTGCATGGGTCGGTCAATTTCGACATCAACCTGCCGCTTACCGGCACAGTTGGAGTCGAGTGTCGCACTGGCGGCGTGAATGGCGATCATCAGGTCATTGTCATCTTCCCAATTCCGGTCACGGTCTCGGGCGTCAGCGTCACAAGCGGTACCGGAAATGTGAGTGACTTCAATGTCAGCGGCTCGCAAGTGACAGTTGATCTCACCGGCGTGGCCAATGCACAAACAGTAGTCCTAACCATCTCTGGCGTTAGCAACGGATCGAGCATGGGCAACGTCAGCATTCCAATGGGCGTGCTGCTTGGCGATACCAACGGCAACGGCGGCGTCAATGCCTCCGATGTGAGTCAGACTAAAGCCAGGTCCGGCCAGCCTGTGGATGCGACAAACTTCCGCAGTGACGTGTCGGTGAACGGCACGATCAACGCCAGCGATGTGAGTTTGGTGAAATTAAGATCAGGCACAGCATTGCCGTAATACCTTGCCGGCGTTTTTAGTACTGCGACATTGAGCTTGTAAGAACAACGACGAGGATGGTATTGCTGCGTCATGACAGTGTTCCTTCTATTGAGGCGAGGAACGGCGCTAGGGAGAATCAACGAGTTTTAACTATGATTCTATCCTGCAAAATCAGCGTATTTAGTCTGTTTCTTCCTTTGAGCATTTTCTTCGGATGGATGAGTGCCGCCGGTGAATCTCACTGGCGTTAATAGTGGCCAAACAATCAGGGTGAACCTACTCGGTACAAGCAATGGTCACAACACTATCGACACGGGCGTGCAGATGGGAGTGCTGGCGGGTGATACGAGCGGCAATGGTGTGGTGACCTCCAGCGATCTGATAAAGACCAAGGGGCAGGTGGGCGTGCCGCTTAACGAGCACAACTTCCGTGAAGATGTGAATGCGAACGGTTCGATCAATGCCAGCGATGTGACTTCGGTAAAATCGAAATCCGGCACCGCGCTGCCGTAACAAGCTCGATTGAAAAGGTTGTCCGAGCAGGCCTGATTTGATACGCTCTACTGAATGGGAAGCGGTCTGGCGAAAAAGATTGCTGGCCGGTTTCACATTACCAACTTGTAATTGGAAGATACGTAATTTGCGTGCGATAACGGGTGTTCGCGCCGCGTTCGCGGCCAGGGAAGGTCGACCTAGAGACTCTATATATGAAGAAAAGATTCACCGCTAAGTCCGCCTTTTTTAATCCCCGCATCTTGCTCAGCTTTTTTCTTTGTCTCGGTGGCGGCTTGCTATTGCTGGTTGCGTTCACAATGTATTCGGGTCCGTCCGCCTTTGCGCAGAAGCCGAAGCAAAGCGCCAAGTTATCCGCCAAACCGGAAATCCTGCGTCTGATCGGACCGGTATCGCTGGATATGGATCTGCGTCGCCTTCCGAATATTCCTCAAGAAGGTGAAGAGGAGGAGGAGGAAGAAATGCGGACGCGCTATCCGTTTCCGCGGCGCGGTCTTCCGGCGACGAACGATCCGATCCAAGCTGTGCGACAAGCGATTGCTTCGGCCATTAACATGCCTGCGCCAATTGCGACATACCCGGGAATAACCTCGGCACAAAGCGGCTGCGGCTGCCTGCCTCCGGACACCAACGGTGACGTCGGTCCGAATCATTACATTCAAACGGTCAACTCGCGCTTTAAGATTACAAATAAGACGGGCACCGAACTCCTTGCACCCACCACCTACAATTCACTCTTCTCTGCCATGGGGCCAACGACTCCCTGCGGCGCAAATCAAAATCGTGGCGATCCGATCGCATTCTATGATCACCTCGCGGATCGATGGGTGCTTAGTGACTTCGCTTTCCCAGCCTTTCCCGGTGCCTCGTTCTATCAATGCGTAGGTGTGTCCAAGACAAGTGACCCAGTGTCAGGCGGGTGGTGGCTGTATGCTATCCAGGTTGATCCATCTAATCCTACCTATCTGGGTGATTATCCGAAGTTCGGTCTGTGGCCGGATGCCTACTACTTCTCGGTCAACATGTTTTTGAACAATACGACCTTTACCGGTGTACGAGTCTTTGCGCTTCCGCGCAATGCCATGATCAATGGGACAGGTGCGCCAAATGCGGGTGGCATCGCCTTTAGTATTGCACCTGCTACACTTGGCGATACCTACAGCCTCAATCCAGCTACGTTTCGCACCGGCGACATGCCAGCGGTGGGCACACCGGAATATTTTCTCGCCATCAACTCCTCAGCCGTTGCAGGCACAGTCGAAAATAAGGTCTTCGTCTGGCGCTTCCACGTCGATTTCGCTACACCGGCTAACTCAACCTTTGGAGTGGGAGCCAATCATGCGGCCGATGGATCCATAACAGTAAACAACTTTGTTGATGCCTTTCAAAGCACAACTAGCGCGATTGTTCCGCAAAACGGCACAACAGTGACGCTCGATACACTTGGTGACAAGATCATGTATCCGGTTGTCTATCACAAGCGCAACGGGATCGAATCGCTGTGGGCTGATCACACCATCAACAATAACCAGAACGGGACGGGGCCGACGGCGATTCGCTGGTATCAGTTCAACGTGACTGGGGGAGTAATTCCCGCGACACCTGCTCAGCAACAAACTTGGAACAACGCGGGCGACGGTTTCTGGCGTTGGATGCCGAGCATCGCAGTTGATGCGCAAGGAAACATGGCGATCGCTTATTCCACTTCCAGCAGCACAACAGAACCTTCTATTCGTTATGCGGGACGGTTGGCAACTGATCCAGCTAACTCTCTGGCTCAAGGTGAAGCAACAATGACTGCCGGCGGCGGACATCAGACAAGCTCGAGCGGGCGCTGGGGAGATTATAGCGCTCTTGGGATCGATCCGGCAGACGGCATGACCTTCTGGCATACGAACGAATATTATTCCGCGACCGGTGTCGGGGCTTGGAATACACGCATCGGTAACTTCAGATTTCCGGGTGCTCCCGCAGTGGTCAGCGCAGTCTCGCGCAAGACGCACGGCGGCGCCGGAAACTTTGACATCAATTTACCATCAACCGGTAATCTCGGCGTGGAAGATCGCGTGGGTGCTGTTAATGGCGCGCACCAGATCATAGTTAGCTTTGCGAACAACGTTAGCGTTGTTTCGGCGGCTGTTACTTCCGGAACCGGCAACGCTGATAACTTCTCCGTTAACGGCGGACAGGTTACGGTCAATCTGAGCGGAGTAACGAATGCTCAGGTTATTACGGTCAAGCTGACTGGTGTAAACGACGGAACGAACATGGGAGATGTGACCGTTCGCATGGGTGTCCTTTCCGGTGACACGACCGGCGACGGCGTGGTCAATTCCTCAGACGTTACTCAGACGAAGATACAAAGTGGACAGGCGACAACGGCCTCCAATTTCCGCCAGGATGTAAACAGCAATGGCGTCGTAAATTCGTCCGATGTCTCCCTGGTGAAATCCCGATCCGGAACCGGTCTGCCGTAAGATCTTGGGGCAGCTGAGTTGCTCAATTTCCGCCGCCGACGCTGGAAGTACATCGACACTTGCCACGCCTTTGGTTAGAAACGGCTGATGTTCTCGCATAAAAAAGTTTTCTCTCCGCTCAGTGTTCTTCTGTCTTCCGTCATGCTAACGGCTTCGGCTTTCGGCATGACGTTATCAGTAACAAGTACAAATGACAGTGGAACTGGGTCGCTTCGCGCGGTGCTTAGTCAGGCCAATCATGGTGATACGATTAACTTCGCAATCCCGTTACCGGGGGCGATTACTCTTACCAGCGCAGAGTTAGTTGTAGCGAAAAATATTACTATCAGTGGTCCGGGCGCGAGTTATCTGACTATCCGCCGCAGTGCCGCTGCCAGCGTCCCGGCTTTTCGGATTTTTCGCATTCCGCCTAACATCACTGCTACGATCACTGGTCTTACCTTGTCCAACGGCAAGACGACTGATTATGCGCAACATTTTCCCGACGACGGCGCCGGGATACTAAACAGAGGGGTGCTGCACCTGGTCAATTGCGTGATCTCAGGCGGCAACGCCGATGCTTTCGGCGGTGCCATCCATAACTTCGGCATATTAACAATGGAAGGCAGCACCCTTTTCAATAATCGGGCGGGGATTAGCGCGAATGGTTACGGAGGCGGTATCGAAAATGCGGGTGGTGCCGTGTCGATAACGAATAGCACCATCTCGAACAACCGAGCTAACAACTCGGGCGCCGGCGGTGGCATAAGAAACGGCTCGCACATGAATATCAGCAACACCACGATTTCGGGAAATACGGCGGGTGGCGTAGCTGGAGAAGGCGCGGGAATCGAGAATTTTTCAATGTTGAACCTAACGAACTGTACCATAACAAAGAATGAGCTGGATCTTGGGACGGCCGGCGCCGGCGGTGGCATCGATAACAATGGCAGTGCTACAATTAGGATCATCAACTGCACCATCACCGCTAATTCCGACGGCGGTTTTGCGACTGGTGGAGGCATCTACAATGACCTGAACGGGAATGGCGCGACTGCCACGATCAAGAATACCATCATCGCAGGCAACAGTGGCGCAACGAGCCCTGACGTAGGCGGGCCATTTATTTCACAGGGGTTTAATGTTATCGGCAAAAGCGATGGCAGCACCGGGTTCACCATGACGAGTGATCATACTGGCACAGCCGCAGCACCAATCGACCCGCTACTGGATCCGGCCGGTTTGCGAAGCAATGGAGGGCTGGCAAAAACGATTGCGCTTAGAGGCAATAGCATCGCCGTAAACCACGGTACGACCTCAGGAGCTCCAGCACGCGACCAACGTAACTATATTCGCACCGGTCTTCCGGATATTGGAGCGTTTGAGTTTGGTGGAACAATTCCGGTAACATTGGGAAACATTTCCACGCGTGGATTGGTCGGAACCGGCGACAACGTCCTCATCGGCGGTTTTGTTATCACTGGCACACATAACAAACGCGTCCTGCTTCGCGCCCTTGGTCCTTCGCTTAATGTAGTAGGAAAACTGACTAATCCGACTTTACAGTTATTTAAGGGTCAGACGCTGCTTGCCACTAACGACAACTGGAGCAGCGCATCCAACCATCAGGATATATTGAATACGGCATTACAGCCACCCAATCCCGCTGAGTCAGCCATCCTGACGACCCTCGCCCCGGGTGGCTATACCGCCATCGTGCGTGGCGTGAGTAACACGAATGGGATTGCGTTGGTCGATGGCTACGATCTCGATCGCACGACCGATTCCAAGTTTATCAACATCTCTACTCGCGGCCTCGTCGGAACAAATGACAACATCATGATTGGCGGCTTCGCTGTCTTAGGCTCGGACTCGCAAAAAGTTATTATCCGAGCGGTGGGACCTTCGCTGTCACTGGTGGGGAAACTGGCTAATCCCACCCTTGAGCTGCGCACTCCGCAGGGAGTACTGATTACGAGCAACGATAACTGGCGCACAACGCAACAGGCTGAGATTATTGCGAGCGGATTCATGCCTGCGAATGATCTTGAGCCTGCTATTGTACGAACATTTACACCTGGAAATTATATGGCGCTTGTGCGCGGGGTGAACAGCACGACTGGTCTGGCCCTGGTTGAAGTTTATTCGCTGAACTAGAGCGCGGCATTTTCGTCGCGACATATTAGCGTTGTTTAGTGCTTCGGCCTTGGCTATAACCAAGGGTCGATGAAGAACACTCGGTTCATCGTCTCTGCTTCGTTCGCATTGTTCACCTTTTGTGTGCTCGGCTGCTTTTCTGCGTGGGCGGAAGTCTTTAATATCGCCAACGGCGATGTGGCCGGGCTCATTAACGCGATCACAAGTGCGAATGCAAACAACCTGGACGACACAATCAATCTCGCGGCGAATGGGACGTACCTTCTCACCGCCGTTAACAATCAGACCGAAGGACCTACGGGTTTGCCCGTGCTGCGAACCGACTTTAGTCATCGTCTAACGATCAACGGCAGTCGCACGACGATTGCGCGGAGCAGCGCGGCGAACACTCCGACGTTTCGAATCTTCTTCGTTGCGGCAAATGCGAACGTGACCATGAACGGCCTTATCATCGACAACGGCAACTTCGATGTATTTGAAGCGCATGGCGGCGGGATCAGCGTCAACGACGGAGCACTCACACTGGTGAATTGTACCGTTAGCAATAACGCCGTATCCGACTCGGAAACGAGTGCCGCCGTCGCATTCGGTGGCGGCATTTACAACAGTCAGGGCACGGTCTCACTACAAAACTGCACCTTCCTTTCCAATAACGCTTCCGCGCGAAGCGATAACGGCTCCTCCGCCAGCGCTTCCGGTGGCGGTATCTACAACAGCGACGGCGTAGTGAGCATGAGGAATTGCACCTTTACGTTCAATTTCACCAGCGCTTCGAGCGGCATGGGCATGGGCGGAGCTCCCAATGCATCCGGCGGAGGCATTTTCAATGTCGGATCAATGGGTGGTAATGGCGCCATCACGATCAACAGCTGTACCTTCAACACCAATACGTCGATCAATCAGGGGTCTATCGTGAGTCCCTCATTTGGTATCAATAATTCCGGTCCGACGGCCGTGGTAACTCTTGGCAACACGATCCTTGCCTCGACAGTACTGAGCAACTTCAACGGAACCTTTACCTCGGATGGTTATAACCTCGCGACTGATGGCGCGGGCGGTTTTCTTAATGGTCCGGCCGACCAGATCAACGCGGATCCCAAACTCGCTGCCTTGAGTGACAATGGTGGTCTTACTAAGACTCACAACCTTCTGCCAGGAAGCGCCGCCACCGACAAAGGGAAGCGCAACGCCGTGCCGTCGCTGCCTGTGACAACTGACCAGCGCGGCATTGCGCGCCCATTCGATTTTCCCGGGGTCACTCCACCTGGCGGCGGGGACAGCAGCGATATCGGCGCGGTTGAAACGACAGACAGGGTGCAGGCCGGACCGATATTTAACGTAACCCGGCTGGAGGATCGTGACGATATGTTTTGCGGAACAGAGGATTGCACACTGCGTGAGGCGATTCTGGCGGCGAATAGTCATGCTGGAAATGACACGATCAAGTTTGCCTCGAACCTGACTGGAACAATCGGTCTGACGGGCCCGTTGCCCAACCTAACGAGTAACATCACGTTGCAGGGTCCAGGAGCGATCAATCTAAACGTGGGCCGTTCTACGGGTGGGGATTATCGCATCTTTACCATAAGTAATGGAACAACCAGTGGGCCTGTCGTTACAATCAGTGGTCTGACAATTCTTGGCGGGAAGGCGAGCGGGAGCAGTTTTCCAGCGAATAGTGGCGCCGGTATCTATAACGACCACGGCACACTGACGGTTAACTACTGCCATTTTGTCGATAACGATGCGCCCGGCGCCGGATTGGCGCCCGGTGCGGGCGGCGCGATTTACAACAATGGGGGCACGAGTGGGCACGCTACATTAACCGTCAGTAACGACAGCTTCACTAATAATGGTTCCGGTTTTTTTGGTGGCGCCATATGCAATGACGGAACGACGAATGGTATGGCCACGGCTACTCTGACAAACTGCACGCTTTTCGATAATACCAGCAATAATGGAGGTGGAATTGCCAATCTCGGCGCCGCTAACGGGCACGCTTCGCTCTTTGTTCGCAGCTCGACGTTAGCTCACAACCCGGCTTCTTCCGGCAGTGCGTTTTATCTTGACGCAACAACCAGTGGTAATTCCGGGCTGGCGATCAGTAACAGCATTCTTCAGAATGATGGCACTCACGCAAACTTCTCAGTTAACAATGGAGGAGTTGTTGTTTCGCAGGGGCATAACATCAGTAATGATGCTGCTGGTGGCGGTGCTGGAACTGCCCCGGGTGGCTTCCTGAATGGAGCGGGCGATAAGCGCAATACTGATCCACTTCTTAATTCGTTTCCCATGAATGACGGAGGTGCAACTCTTACTCTAGCACTTCTACCGGGAAGTCCTGCAATCAACAATGCCGTGAACGCACCGACCCGCGATCAGCGCGGCTTTGTGCGCAACGGTCTCGCAGATATCGGCGCGTTTGAGTTTGGCGGTTCTCCCGCGCCGGCGACCGACTTTAATCTCGATGCGATGACTGATTACGTTTTGCTCAACACGACAAGTCGCGCCTCTGCCATCTGGTTTTTGCATGGAGCTGCTTTAGCTGTGGGGGTCTTTGGTCCCACCTTGCCAGCCCGGTGGCAGCTAGCGGCAACAGCAGACTTCGATCACAGTGGCGGACCCGATTATATACTCTTTAACTCGACAACGAGACAAACCGCGATCTGGTTTCTTAACACCGCTGCATTTATCGGCGCAACCTTTGGCCCAACCTTGCCGTCCGGCTGGCAATTAGTCACTGCAGTCGACATGGATAAGGATAGTAATCCGGACTACATTCTCTTTGACCCCGCGACTCGACGCACTGCAATTTGGTTTCTTAGTGGCACCGCTTTTAGCAGGTCGAACTTTGGCCCGACCTTACCTGGAGGATGGAATTTGATCGGCGCGATTGACTTCAACGGCAACGGGACGCCGGATTACGTCTTGTTCAATCCACCTACAGGTAAAACTGCGATCTGGTTCATCGTTGGAACGTCACTGGCATCGACTGCCTTCGGTCCTACTATACCGCCCGGCTTCACCCTTGCCGGCGCCTCGGAGTTCAACGGGAACAATAAGCCCGACTATCTTCTTTTTAGCGCCAGCAGCCGCAAGACAGCGATCTGGTTTCTTAATGGAACGAGCTTTAGCAGCGGCACGTTTGGTCCTACATTGGCTGCCGGGTTCACTCTCGCTGCTCCGTAAGATTCCCGAGGAACTGATTAAGATTGTTCCGCGTTCCGATTTAAGGTATAAGCAGCTTAAGGAATGAAGGGTTGGGGTAACAAAATTGGGTCGTGGCTTTTCTCGTTTTTGACTTTGTTAGGCCTTTCTGCCAGTCCGGCCGCTACTTTTGACATCGCTGATGGCGACGTCACCGCTTTGGTCAACGCGATCACGACTTCGAATACGAATGGCCAGAACGATACGATCAATCTGGCCGATGGCGGAACATATATTCTGACGAGTGTAAACAACTCGGCTGATGGGCCAAATGGTCTGCCGATTATTCAAACGGATGGCGGCCACACTCTTGTTATCAATGGAAGAGATTCTGTCATTGCCCGTAACACCGTTATGGGAACGGCAAACTTCCGTGTTCTCAACAATGGAAGTGGGAAAGTTACTTTGGTTCGGCTCCTCATCGGCAATGGTCAGGTTTTGGGCGCGACGGTTCCGAGTGGGACTTCTGGAGGCGGAATTTTTAATCGGGGAACGCTAACGTTAAAGGACTGCACCGTTAGCAGTAACTCTGCTGTAACGACGATGAGCGGCAGTAAGAGCGCAGGTGGAGGCCTCTTTAATTTTCAAGGTACGCTCAATCTTGATCGTAGCTCGATTCTGAGCAATTCATCGACTGGTCCGAACTCGAC
>DASTMV010000144.1:0-13979 GCA_035713885.1 Candidatus Udaeobacter sp.
TCAGCTCCTGCCCAAGCCAGCTCGACGACTGGCGCCATCGGAGTTTGTGCCATGGATGAAACAGCTCTTACGAGCCGGCAACACGGTGCATGTGGTTTATGAAGCATGCGGTTTTGGGTTTGGTCTCTATCGAGAATTAAAGATGAATGTCCTGCCGTTGGGAGTTTGCGCCTTCCGCCACGAGTAGCCTACCGCCCAAACATTATTTGATGCCAGTGCCGCTATTCCATACAGATAAGTATCCGCATCCAATGCGCTAAGACTGGGAACCACACTCCAGCTTGTATTATTCCAGTGCTCCGTAAGTGCAAAGGTGGCATTGCCTACGAAGTAATAACCAACCGCCCATGCGTCATTCGCGGAAACATTAGCGACGCTTAGCAACTGGTCATTTGTTGTACCAGCATTCGCACTAGAGACAACTTCCCAGGAAACACACTCTGGAGAACTGATGGAACTGCCCTGTGTGCCCCTGCATTGGCGCGAAAGAAATTACCTGAGACTACTACCAGAGTAACGCATACGACTTGGAAACGGGCTCTCCGAACTTTGATCCTCCATTCACGAAAGCTTCTCAATTTGTCTATCACACTACAGGCATTTTCTAGCGGTTTCATTTTCCGTTTTCCCAGTTAGTCTTATTAGTACCTGTTGATTACGGAAAATGGCACCCCCCTGTCAAGCAAGAGCCAGTTTTTTAAACATTGCGGCTCATGGTTACATTTTGCCAAAGGATCGCTTAAACGGAGCATGGTGACCAGATATTACTCCAAGTCTTGGTGGGGCCTAATTGCGTACTTGGTCTCCTTGATTGGGACGTTTTTATTGGCAAATGAGCGGATTCGATCCTGGGCCATATTCTTGCTGGTTGGCGCGTCAGGGCTGGCACTGATTGCCTGGCGACGGCAAGAGTGGAGGGCAGCCTTTTCACGGGATCCCACTGCTGGAATCATCACTGCAAGTCGCTACCGGCTTTTCTATCCGGCCGGTGCAATAATGGCGGTTCTCATTGTACTCGCGGCCGATCTTCGCTATCTCACCGCTGGAAACACGCCTTTCGGAGTCGCAGGTGCTCTGTGGCTAGGAAGATTGGGTTGTTAGTATCGTCTGCTTTTCTTGGATCACAAGCGCCAGATCGTCTTCAGGACTCGGATACTGCGAGATGGACAACCTGTGAGATCAACAGTTGCCGGCCTGGTTCTGGTTGCGCTTCTCACGCGAGTCTGGCATCTGACCTACTTCCCCGACAACATTTACCCGGACGAGATAATGACCGGAACCATTGCAACGCAAGCGTATCTTATCCGAGCTGGTCCCCATCCATCGGTTTTTAGCAGTGTATGGCATGGAATTGATTTACCTGCCTTGTGGTTTTGGATAGTATCCTTGTTTCTCAAAATCGGTGGAAGCACGCTAGCAATGCTTAGACTGCCTGCTGCTTTGTTAGGCGCTGCAACGGTTCTGCCGTTATACGGATTTATCCGTGAAACGTGGGGCAGATATGCCGCAATAGCAGGGACTGCGATCCTGGCCTTCAGTTCCTCTAACATTCATTACAGTCGCCTTGCGCTCAACAATATCACAACACAGTTCTTCTGGGCTGCCTGCTTTTTTTTCTTGCTGCGCGGCTTACGATCACGACGGCCTTTGGATTGGACATTGGCGGGACTTTCTGCGGGACTAAGCGAATACTTTTACTACGGCACTCGGCTGTTACCGTTTATTTTGCTTCTGTTCATCGCCTACATATTGGCCGTTCATCAGAAAGAGGCATATCAATATAGGAGTAAATTATTGCTACTAGCCGGTAGCTATTTGATAGGCTTTGGACCTCTTCTGTTCCATTTCATAAAGCATCCGGGTCTTTATTTCGGTCGAGGCACAACCCTAATGATATGGTCCCATGTTCCAACAAGCTTAAAAGATTTGCAGATTACCTGGACAACCACCTGGCCAGTAATGAGCGAGAATCTCCTTGGCATAAGTACGCATAGCTCGCAAGACATCATTTACTATGCGCCTTTGCTCGCACCGGCTGAAGCGGCCCTGCTCATATTAGGCTTCACCCTACTCGTTTGGCACTGGCGCCACCCGGCCGCATTCCTCACACTCACGTCGGGTTTGGGTGTCTTGATTATAGGTGGTACTCTTATCGCTTATCCCAACAGCGTTCCGCCTTTGATTAACCACTGGACTCCCGCTTTCCCGGCGTTTTACGTTGCGCTGGCGGTTCCGGTAGGGGCATGGATGGCCTCAGCTGGGACAGAATCAAGGCGATTGTGGTGGATTTCTTCTGCGACGCTCACTGCTGGCTTGGCAGTTCTTGGCTGGTTTAATTTGACGTTCTATTTTGACCGTTACTACGCCGACCCTGCAAGCCTGAAAAGCAATGCGTACAGGTCGGCTCAGGAGAACTATGAGATTCAGACTGCCGAGAGCCGGTACGAGGCCTCTCTGGGCCCTGGGTACGAGGTATATGTGGTCGGTAAAAGCTCACCGCCATATGACCCGGCAACTATGCTTTACCTCGTGGCTGACCAACAGCGGACGAGGCTGCTTAGTCCTCAAAGCGATCTAGTGTCTCTCATGCCTGCGAAAAACAAACTGGCATTCATCTTTTTTCCAGGAAACGAACGCTATCAGCAACTTGCCAATAAGCTCTACCCGGGAGGCTTAAACGGTGAAGTCTTGACAAATCGCGGTAAGCACTTGTTCTACACATATGTGGTGCGTTCGATAGAAACACAACGGCCGACAAATCATCCCGATGTGGCGAAATAAAGTACTGACTGCCACACGCACACTGGTAAGATCTTGTCTTCAAGACAAAAGCTCTTACTAAAGCGAACATTTTTTCGTCTAACTAGATGTTACAGCTGTTGTTCCCCTGGGTTGCTTGTAGTCCGGGGTTTGGAGAGAAAATGGTCGACCTCGTCGTTGTAGGTGTCGAACGGGTTGCCCATGACGAGAAAGTCGCGGCTGTCGCAGGCGATTGAATCCCAGTTGATCACATATGGCAGATTGCAGTTCTGAAAATAGCTCACGGCGCGTGAGCGCCCGGATGCGCGGGTATTCGCGGGAGGAACATGGGTCGCGTTGGCACGATGAACACTGTTGTTCCACTCGGCGATTCGTTTGCCCGGTGTTACGCCGAAAAACAATCCGCGGCGCGGGTCAATGTTATGGTACTCCAAATCGATGCTTTCCAGCCAAGGATCGTCCCAGTTGAGTCCTTCAGATTCGATAAACCTTTCCAGTAACCATTTCTTCGTGATCCAGTCAACGCCGCCGATCAGCGCCAGACGATTGTTCGCAATTGACTCCAGAACGAATCCCCAGTTCTCCAGGAGCCAATTGGTCTCCGCGCTGGTGTGCAGATGGTTCTGCGCGAGCTGATGAAATTCCCATTGCACATCGAGCGCGCTGGCAGTTTTCCCATTCTCGAGCCGAACGATCCATTGTTCAGTTGGATCGCGTGAGATGTCGCGGGTACTCTGCACGGCATCGGCCAATACAAGATTCCGTGCCAGGCGGCCTTCCTCCAACAATGACAAAACGCATGCAGTTGTTCCAATTTTGAGCGCCGTGGCGTAAGGGCTCATATTCGAGTCGCCGATGAGCAAATGGAGCCGCCGATATTTTCGGTAATCGGCCAGCGGCTCGTCGCGCGCATTGATAATGGCGCGATTGAATTGCACCCACTGATAGATGTCGTTGACAATGTGGTCGGCGCGCTGGCTCAACTGAAATTTCACTTCGCCTTGCGGTTGTGGCGGCTCGAAGTCGAACGCCAACGGGTTTGATTGGCCGACTCGCCCCGCGCCGGTAAAAATCTGCCGGGTCGCCAAGAAAGTGAGCAACGTTCCAAGAATCGGCGGCGTGAACTGCGCCTCGCGTCGCATCAGATAATTCTCGTGGCAACCGAACGTTGCGCCGGTGTGATGGTCCACATTGTTTTTGATGAATGAGACACGGTCTTCCGCACCGAGAGCGATCAGCGCCGATTGAAGCAGGTCATCTCCGGCGACCTCATAAGTCACGAGATCATGCAAGTGCAGACACTCGGGCGATGCGTACTCGACGTGTCCCATGTCGAGATAAAGCCGGCCGCCGTTAAGCAGAAATCCGCCGTTGCCAGGCGGTTCCTCATAATCGCGGTAATGCAAATCGATGGTACCGGCGTCGGCTTTGCGGAAGAGATAATTTTTTACCTTGGCTGGCCATACCTCACAGTTCACGTGCGGCTCGTCTTCGGTTAGAAGACAGCCGTATTCGGTCTCGATTCCAACGATCCGATCCATCCGAAGCCAATTAACGCACCGAATCGCGATTTGGGCACGCCGAAACTCCCCTCGCCCTGATCGCTGCGAAAGACACAAAAGCGGGCCTTTGACGCAACATCACGGCAAAGCGATCACCAGCGCACGGCGTACAGTGCGCAATCCACATACCTGCACCCAGCTTTGCGCTTAGCTGCTTCCCTACGCGGAAACCTCGCAGTGCTCGGCCCTCTACAATTCAGTCGCGGCTCAGGGCACCCGGCGTCCCCGCCACCCGAAGATCAAAGAGATTATGAACAGCACAAGGAATATGAAGAACAGAATCTTCGCGATGCCTGCTGACGCCGCGGCGATACCTCCGAATCCAAAAACCGCTGCCACAATTGCGACAATTAGAAAAATTACAGCCCAACCTAACATGTCTCACCTCCTTTTGAGAGTGAATCGCATTTGCAGATTGCGTCGCGCGTCTCAGAGAGCTCGTGAGCAGAGATGAAGAGCAAGCTCAACGGTTTGCTGCTGCCGGGAACATCACTTTGTCAGGCGCGGCATTAAGAGCAGCGAGAAGTTTTTTGATCAACCGGGTCTTGACGCGGCCGGCTTCACGCGGAGCCACCAGATATCGGACGATCGCTTCCAGCCAGGTATTTTCGCTTACCCGAAAAATAACGCGCGGATGCTCGTGCACATCCAATTCGTCCACCGGCGTGCGTGCCAGTAAGTCGCGAAAAGTTTGCACGCGTTCCAGCATTTCCCGGCCCAGTTCTTCCTCGGTGATTTTTTGCATGGTGCTGGAGATGAACTCCAGATCGGCGTTGTACGCGACTTGGAACTTCACCTCATTCCAAATGTAGGGGAATAGTGGCCATGAATAGTTGTAGACGAGTTCGTCGAGCACTTTTTCATTCGGGAACTTGATGATCCGGCCGCTGGGATGATCGCCGGAAATATATTGGCCGCCGAACTCCCACAGAGTGGTATCGAGGTATCCAACGTCGATCACGTCGCCAGTGGCATCGCCTATTTTGATTCGGTCGCCAACGCGAAAAGGCTGTCGGATCAAAATGTAAATCCACGCGATAAAACTTTTCATCGGCGTTTGCACCGCGAGTCCGATAATGATTGAGCCAACACCAAGCGCGGCTACCGCTGCGTACCAGTTGACGAAAACGACAGAGACGACAATCACCACCACCGCGAGAGCGACAGCCAGTCGTCCGATCCGCTCGAGGGTGAAACGAGTGGCGGCATCCTCGACTCGAGCGATTACGTAAATGAAAAACGCGCGCGCAACCGACAACAGGATTGTGATCAATGCCGCGCCGCGCACGATTCGCAGCACAAATCCCACCGCATTCTCCGGCAGCGGGATGATTTTCGCATCTACGAGAAAGTAAAGAGCTGCGCATGAAACAAGAACAACCACGTAGCCGATAACCCAGAATTTACCGGGGCCTGGATTATCATTGCTTTCGCGGCGTTTTTGGCCCGTCGCCCGTTCCAGCTCTTTGCGAATTTCGGGCCGTTTACATAGTTCTTCTGCCGTTTCGACCATCATGATTGGAATCGAATCCGCCACCGCAACAGGCCGCACGCGGCGAGGGAGTTGCCGATCTCGAAGCCGCTAAAGCGAGAGGGCGCAGACGAATCTAAAGTGTGCTCTCAAACGCGGACATTGCCGAACTGCTCGCCCAGCAGGCGGAACGCGAGACAGGAATTCTTTCCCGCGCATTTCGCCGCGCCGCACGGAGCGCATTTCTGTGGCGGCAGGAGGTCCGCGATCTTCTCGAGCAAAACAGGCCCCTGACCGAGCTGCGCAGCGTCGGCCCCTTCATCGAGACGCAAATTCGGCGCTGGACCGACAAGCGTACGCGCCGCGCGAAAACAGCTCCCGCGATTCGTCGCGATTTCATCTCGTTCGCTGAAGCGCGACGGCTTGTCGCAGCCCGTCCCCCCGGAAGTGAGTTACGTGGCGATTTGCAAATGCACAGTTGCTGGAGCGACGGATCAGGAACAATCGCAGAAATGGCGGACGCCGCCTCCAAACGCTCTTACGAGTATATCGCGATCACCGATCACTCGAAGGGATTGAAAATCGCCGGCGGAATCGATGAGGGCGCGTTAAAAGAGCAGGGTACAGAAATCGCGAGAGCGAATGTCGCACTCTCAAAATCGAGAGCTCAGCTAACTGTGCTCCGGTCAATCGAAATGAATCTCAATCCACGCGGCGAAGGCGATATGTCGCCGCAGTCGCTTCAAGGATTGGATCTTGTTCTCGGTTCGTTCCATTCGGCCTTGCGCACAAGGGAAGATCAAACAGAGCGTTACATCTGCGCGCTGCGCAATCCGCACCTCCACGTTCTTGGTCATCCACGTGGACGCATTTACAATTTCCGAATCGGTCTTAGCGCAGATTGGCCACGCGTCTTTGCAGAAGCTGCCGGCCTGGATAAGGCGTTGGAAATCGATTGTTACCCCGACCGACAGGATTTGAATGTCGCTCTGCTCAAAACCGCGCGCGATCAAGGAACGCGCATTTCGCTCGGAACAGATGCTCATCATCCCTGGCAGTTGGAATTTATTGATCTGGGCTTGGCCGCTGCACTCCAAGCAGGGATTCCGGCCGATCGGATCTTGAACTTCATGCCTGTGGCTCAGTTGAAAGCGTGGGTGCGACGCTTACGAGACGCCACGCAAAGAAATTGAATCGCGACCTGCCGTCACCTCGAGGCCGTTGATCACAAAACGAGGTGCCAGATCGCCAGCGCGGAGGGTTTGATGTAATCGAACCGAGCCGTTTTCTGTTCTTCCTCTTACCTGGTGATCAGTTGCCACGCCGTCTTCTGTGCTGTGCCGTCTCCTCCGCGGCAATGACAAGGTCCACGGGTCTCCGAAACGCCTTTTTTTCAGCCCTTTTAAGGCTTGCCATCAATTGTTTCTGCTGTGTTTGCGCTCTCCGGCTTTAGGATTATGAATCAACAGAACCCGCATGATTGCGTCGTGTTTGATGGGGCTTCATCAGCTATTCGGCCAAAACGACTTCGATACGCGGTAATTGTGTAAGATGCGGATTCTGATCTCCAACGACGACGGTGTTTACAGCCCGGGAATTCTGGCGCTGGCGAAAGCGGCAAAGCGCTTTGGAGAGGTCCGCATCGTCGCGCCTGATGTCGAACAGTCTTCGATGGGCCATGCGATTACGTCATCGCGGCCGCTGCGTTTCAACCGCATTCACCTCAACAGCTTCGAAGCTTATCGCATTAACGGCACGCCCGCGGATTGCGTGGCGCTCGGCATGCATCGGTGGGGACATGTTGATGTCGTCTTGTCGGGAATTAATCTGGGCCTGAACCTGGGGAATTCCTGCTGGCACTCCGGCACGATCGCAGCGGCGAAGCAAGCTGCCTTGCTCGGTTCTCGCGGAATCGCGTTCAGCACAAACGTCGTAGATGGTCGCGAACCGGATTTCACGGCACTCGAACCGTACGTCATTCGAGTCCTTGATTTGTTAATGGGACTTAAAACGCTTTCTCTCATCAACGTGAATCTGCCGGACAAACCCAAAAGTATTCGTTGGACACGACAATCTGTGCGGCATTATGACGGCAAAGTTGTTGCTGATAAGGATCCTGCCGGCCGGCCAATTTTCTGGTTCACAGTCACTCCATTGCAAGGCGCCGCGAAGGGCACCGACCGGTGGGCGATCGAGCACCATTGGGTATCGATCACGCCGTTTCGTCTCGATCTCACGGATGAACGCGAGCTTGTCCGCGCGCTTGCCGCTTCCAACAGCTCCGCGAAGGCGGCGGATAAACGGCCGCGCTCCCGACGCGCGCGCCTAAAAAATCAGAGGCGATAAACAGCTCTGAGGAGTGGCCTTCTTTCCGCGAGGATTAACGGCGATTTTCGCTTATTCTCAAATTCCCGTCGAGATCGCAACATGAAGCTTGCGCAGCCATCTGTTTGTTCGATAAAATTTCCCGGTGCGGAGGGAACCAAATCAGAGGCAGACTTCGAATCGAATGCGGCAATCCGTATCGCAGCCAGTGCACGCATTATACGATACTTCCGAACAATTCCACATTTTGGTGGATAGCGTTGAAGAGTACGCCATTTACCTGCTGGACCCAAACGGCAACATCATAACGTGGAACACAGGCGCAGAGAAAATCAAAGGTTACTCTGCCCAAGAAATCATCGGGAAAAATTTTGCCTCCTTTTACACAGCGCAAGACGTTGCCGCAGGCAAACCGCAACGCAACCTGCGTGAAGCCTGCCGTCGTGGATACGTCCGTGATCAAGGCCTTCGGGTCCGTAAAGATGGGTCCACCTTTGAAGCCGAAGTAGTCATCACGGCGCTTCATGATGACACCGGCAAAGTTCGCGGTTTTTCAAAGGTCACACGCGATATCACCGACCAAATACGGAGTCGGGAATTCGAAGCGGAAAAAATTGCTGCGCAAAAAGCGAGTAAGGCGAAGGACGACTTCCTAGCAGCGCTCAGCCACGAACTGCGGACGCCGCTGACGCCCGCGTTGGCAGCGGCTAGCTACCTTCAAGATAACGCGGACAAACTTCCTCCAGAGTTCGCCGAAGACGTTGAGATCATCAAACGAAACGTGCAACTACAGGCGCGATTGATTGATGACCTGCTCGATCTTACCCGGATTGCTCGTGGCAAACTTCATCTCGAACTGGAAGATTGCGACGCGCACACCATCATCGAAAATGCTCTGGAGACCGCAAATTCAGCGATAGCAGCGAAGCAGCTGAACGTTTCTACTCAGCTTGAAGCGAAAGAGTATCACATCCTGGCTGATTGTATCCGGCTTCAGCAAGTGTTCTGGAACCTGATCAACAACGCGGTGAAGTTCACCTCGCCACAAGGGGATATCACCATCCGCACATTTAACGACAACGCTAAACGCTTTCATTTCGAAATTGCCGATACCGGTATCGGAATTGAGCCGCAGCGCCTGAGCTCATTATTTCAGCCATTTGAGCAGGCTGATCCTTCCGTTACGCGACAGTTCGGCGGACTCGGCCTTGGACTTGCGATTTCAAAACGTCTCGTCGATCTCCACCATGGCAGGATTGACGCACACAGCCGTGGCAGGAGTTTCGGCGCAAGTTTCACGGTCGTACTGGACACGTTGGCACAGGGAGCCGCAGCCATTGGCCTGACTCGTCGCGCCGGCGCGAAGGCATCTAAACCGTTGCGTATCCTTCTAGTGGAGGATCACCAGGATACCCGGCGCACATTGTCGCGCCTGCTGACTCATTTCGGTCATAACGTTATGACGGCAGACAATGTCGAGGCCGCGATCAATACCATTTCTTCGAACAACATGGACGTGGTGTTGTGCGACATCGGTCTGCCAGATGGAAGCGGTTACGAGGTGGCCGCGCAAGCGCGCGCAAAGGGAAACATCAAGACAATTGCTCTTACGGGCTTCGGCACCGAGCAAGATGTGCGCCGCTCGAAGGAAGCCGGCTTTGATTTTCACCTGGTCAAACCCATTAACTTTCAAGAGCTGCAAACCGCTCTCGACCAGGCCGGAGCATAGCTACCTGCGTTGGCTGGCGAATGTATGGTATGACTGTTTCACCGTTGGTGCACTACCTGCGCGTGCCGCAGTGTAGCGACACGCGCGGTAGGCAATGGCCCAAATCAGCGATCAACGCTTAGCGATGGGCTACCGTCCTGAAGAAGCGAACTCCGGCTCCATCAGGGCCTCTGGATTCACAATGTCTTCGGCCAGCTTGTTCAGAAGCTCATTAGCCTCTGATTCCTCATCGAGCGTTTGTTGCAAAAGCTCAGCGGATTTGTCGTGCCCTAGCAGTTGCGCAAAGGTGCGCACACTCCCGTAACCGGCCATTTCGTAGTGCTCGACTTTTTGGGCAGCCACGATGATACCGGCATCGATCACCGAATCTTCGCCGTCTGCCTTCAAAATCTCCGATCCTTCTTCGATCAAGCCTTTCATGGCTTGGCAGGTTTTGCCTTTCGCTTTCTCATCAAGTTCTTCGAAAACCTCCTCAAGTCTTTGAACGTGACCCTTCGTCTGTTCCAGATGCTTTTCGAACGCTTCCCTCAATTCGTCTGAGGAAGCGCCTTTCGCCATTTTCGGCAGCGCCTTGATCAGTTGGTGTTCGGCATTGTACAGATCCCGAAGTTCATTCACGTAAAGTTCTTTCAATGTCTCGACATTCATAGTTCCCCCTGATTTCCTTTCTGTTCTTTGTTAGCAAGTTGTAGGCTGGTGCGTCTGCACCGGCTCTAAAAAGGAAACGTGGCGAAACATCGAAATGCGCGTGTATCCACTGGACTTTTGAAGTCATCGAGCACTGCAACACTGCGCTTCATTTTGAACGGAATCCAAGGAAACGCAGGACAATTTTCTAAGCCTGTTCAATGCGATTCGTCGCCTTTGTTTGCGATGACAGAAATCTTGCGTCGCCCTCTCCCTACACGCTTTGGCGGGTACTCGATGAGAACTCGAACGATTGCTCCAGTTTTCGCATGCGTCGATCTGCAAGGCGCATGTAGGCGTTTACGTAGTCGCTTGCCATGCGACTGGCTGTGAACCGCTTATCGAAAACTTCGCGGCACCCCTTACGGCTGAGATCACGAACACGACCAACGGCCTCAACTGCCTCGTCGATGTCATGTACGATGAAGCCTGTAACACCGTCTTCCATGACTTCCGCAACCGAACCGGCCTCATAAGCGATAACCGGCGTGCCGCATGCCATTGCTTCAATCATCACCAGGCCGAACGGCTCCGGCCAGTCAATGGGAAAAAGCAATGCGTAAGCGTTGCCAAGAAACGTCTCCTTGTTCTTGTCGTTGATTTCTCCGATCCATTCTATTCGCGGGTCATTCAATAATGGCTCAATCTCGCGCTTGAAATAACGCCTGTCGGCGCGATCGACTTTTGCGGCGATTTTCAGCGGCATCCCGACTCGCTTTGCAATTTCAATCGCGCGATCCACTCGTTTTTCCGGCGAGGCGCGTCCTAGAAACGCCAGATAGCCACCGGGTTCGGGATGAAACCGAAGCAAATCTTGCGGTAATCCGTGATAGATAGTGGCCTGCCAGTTTGCGCACGGCCATGGTGCACGTTGCGAATTGGAGATGGAGATCATTGGCATTTCCCGAAACCGCTCATACAGCCGGAGCAACTCGGGAGTATCGAGACGGCCATGCAACGTCGTCACATGCGGAACAGAAAGCTGACGGCAGACCAGGTAATGCAGGCAACCGGTATGAAAATGAATTAAGTCGAATTCACCGGCTCGCTGCATGACGTGATCCATGAGCAGAACTTCCCGCGACAAATAATCTGTGGCGCGCTTATTCTGCCGGAACGATCGCCGGCAGACGGGAATAAGTTCCGCATTTGTCACCGAATCGCCGCTGGCAAACACAGTCACTTTGTGGCCGAAGCGAACCAGTTCTTCAGTCAGATACGCAATGATGCGTTCTGTGCCTCCGTAATGCTTCGGAGGCACGCTCTCAACTAGCGGTGAAACCTGAGCGATTCGCATTTTCCCTCCGAATACCGGAACATTTCGCTGCATAAATCGTATCGAACGCCAGCTCTGGTCTTGTGGCGCATTACTCCGGCAGAATTATCGGAAATGTGGCGACGCTGGATCCAGCATCAACCGGAGTAGAGCGTGTGATCCCGGAAAAGCAGGCAGCGCTCGGTCGAGAGTACACCAAGGTCAGCTGACAGAGTCATCGTGCGCTTCGATTTCTTTTGTTTCAACGCGCACCGCATGTTCGTCGGGTTTCACTCCGTATCCCAATCGCTCTGCATATACCTGGGTCAACTCAGCGCCGAACAACAAAATTTGTGACGAATAGTAAACCCAGAGTAACAAGGTGATGAGAGAACTGGCAGAACCGTATGCCGAGCCGGCGGCGCCGCTACCCAGATACAAACCGAGCAGCCATTTGCCAATCCCGAAAAGAAGAGCAGTAATCACCGCGCCAATCCAAACGTCTCGCCACCGGATGACAGCATCAGGCAGAAATCTAAAAATCATTGCAAAAAGCAAAACGATGACGCCGAAATCAAAAATGATATAGACGCTCATTGCGAATAGGACGCCGCCGGGCAAGACAGTTTGCACGTAATGGCTGAAACCTTTTAGCAAGCTTTCAATCGTCAAAGAAACGAGCAGCAGAAAACAAACACCGCCAACCATCGCAAAAGACAAAAACCGGCTTCGTAGGAAGGCCCAAATTCCACCACCTGGTTTCGCTTTTACCCCCCATATCGTGTTTAACGCATCCTGGAGTTGACCGAACACACCGCTTGCGCCGAAAAGCGCGAGGACAACTCCGATAATAGTGGCGATAGTACTTTTACCGGGCTGGGACGCCTTTTGTGCGATGTTTTGCACCACCTGCACAGCGCTCGGATCGAGGAAGTAGCTCATTTGTTGGGTGATCTTGTTCCACGCACCCGCCGGATCTTCTCGGAAAACCACTCCCACAATTGCCAGTAACACAAGAATGAGCGGCGCGAGTGAAAACACGGTGTAATAAGCGAGCGCGGCGCCGAGTTGTGGCGCTTTGTCCTGTAAGAATTGCTGTCCCGTTTGTTTAACTAATGTAAAAGCACAACCTAACACCGAAGATTTCGATGCCGTCGGCTTCTTTTGCTCTGTCATGAGGATAACCTTTCCACAGACATCGCTTGCAACCGTCTGTTTGGTTGTTGCCTTGGTTTAGAACGAGTCTCCTGCAGCAGCGTGTTTCACCGAACGGCCATCTATCGAAAATCGCGTGCAGTCCTTTTCTCCTGAAGGCAAGTCGCACACGACAGGCTTGAACGTAGAAGTTTTACAGAGTCATGGAATCTTCATCGCATGAATACGTTTTCACTAATTATCCACTCGTTGCTGGGCTTGGGCGTGGAAGCAAAAGCTCTGACCTCGCTGCAAGTTTCAATGCGCGGCATTATCGTGTTCGCCGCCACTCTGGTGATGGTGCGGCTCAGCAGCAAACGGTCGCTCGCGGAAAAGACCGCTTTTGACGCGGCGCTTATGATTATCATCGCTTCCGTTTTGGCACGCGCGATCAACGGATCCGCGCCATTCGTTCCAACACTCGTGGTCGGTTTCGTTTTGGTGCTGCTGCACCGGGTTCTCGCGCTGGGAGCTTACGTTTCGCACGCCTTTGGAATTTTGGTTAAAGGAAAATCTGTTGTCCTTGTCGAAGATGGCCGTGTCGACCAGAGAAACATGCGTTTCAATCACATCTCACAACATGATCTCGAGGAAGACATGCGGCTCGACGTTCAAACCGAAGACATTTCGAAGATCAAAGTAGCGCGGATCGAACGGAGCGGCGATATCAGCTTTATCAAAAGCGCGTAAAACGCCGGTAAACAGTATGCCTGTTCGAATTTATCGACCGGCGTCCGAATTCTTTTTGAGTTCCGAAGAATCAGCAGAGTGTTTAGCTTTAGGAAGCAGTTCCCTTTGCCGCGTATATGAAAATACTCTTGGGTCGAATTTCGGAGGAATTACAAACTGCACACCACTGCGCCGTGTACGAACCGGAATTGACGCGCGTATGGCCCACCAACGGCAGGCGACGGGAAGCTCAGGTAGCATTATTTGCGAAGGAGAACGGTCTACGCCTTCGCTACTACAAAGATGGATTCTGCGCGATCTTTGATA
>DASTMV010000145.1:0-4997 GCA_035713885.1 Candidatus Udaeobacter sp.
AAAGGCGAAGCATTTTCCCCCACCGATCTCGTCGCCACGGCGCTCGCCACGTGCATTAGCACGACCATGGGAATCAAGGCCGAGGACCTCGGGGTTGATCTGCGTGGCATGACCGTGTCGGTGCAAAAGGGAATGTCGAAAAATGCGCCGCGTCGGATCGTTGCGCTGCCTTCAGAAGTGCACATTCCACTTTCGCCGGGTCACCCCCAGCGCAAAGTACTCGAGCAGACCGCGCTCAATTGCCCAGTGCACAAAAGCCTCTCACCGGAAATTCATCGGCCGACAAAGTTTTTCTGGGAAGGTTGAACAGCCAGTTGTGCTCCAGCAAACTCGATGGGTTTAAGTTTGCAGCGGAACTTTCCGCCGCAGTATCTTTTCGACTCCGCTCCGCCTCGGTCAGGATGAATCGGCAATGCTATTTAGCTGGATACAACCACTGCATGTAATCGCGCACGCCCTCTTCGAGCGAAAACCGCGGCTTGTAGCCAAGAACTCTGCGCGTATTCGTGAGATCGGCTTGCGTGAAATTCTGGTAATGTGCGTGCGGGTTGTCGAAGTAATCAGGCTGAAAATGTGTTCCCAAACATTTGTTAAGAACATCTATCAGTTCGTTAAAGGAGCGCGCCTGGCCTGTGCCAAGATTATACATTCCGCTCGTTTTCGCATCGAGCGCTCGGATACTGCCTTCGACGACGTCCTTTACGTAAACAAAATCGCGCTTTTGTTCGCCGTGTTTGAAAATGCGTGGCCGCTTACCCGCTTTTATCTGTCGCGACAAATGGTACACCATGCTCGCGGGCACGCCCTTGTGCGCTTCACGCGGTCCGTAAACATTGAAGTAACGCAACCCAATGATGATCCAATCGGATGACTCGGCGGCCGCTCGTCTGGCGATGTTGTCCATGATCACTTTGGAAAACGCGTAGACATTTGCGGGTGCGGCGCCATTCGATTCCACACTGGCGCGGGTCGTCGCGCCGTACGTCGCTGCAGAAGAGGCATAGATGATTCGCGTTTTGGTGGGCCGCGCAAAATCAAGAATACGCCGGAAACTCTCCACGTTGTCGTGCACCTGGATGAATTGATCGTGCAAGGTCGTGTCGGTGATCGATGCGAGATGAAAAATTGCGTCAAATCCGGCAGTGGCCGGATCGCCGAACTTTTGTTGCCAATCGAGGTTCGCCAGGTTTCCCGCCACAAAATCGCCGCGATACCCTGTGAGATTCTTGAAGTCACCGGAGCGAAAATCGTCAATGACCGTCAGCTCTGCATCGGCGAATTTCTCCTGTAACGCGAGCGTCAGATTGGAACCGATGAACCCGGCGCCGCCGGTGATCACGAATTTGGGTGACGAGTGCAATTTCGGGAATAATGAATCCTGGCGAGAGACAGATAAATCTTGAGCCGCGAAGCGCAAGCAGCGAGTTAAGGTAGGCAATTCGTCGCGGGGAGATAAATTAATTCTTGCAGTGGCGAACGTAAGCCGCTAGTGCTCGGTCAGTTCTTTGCGAGCTTGGAAAAAAGTGGATCGGCGCAAGAAATCCCGTGAGAATCGGGAGCAGTTGCGCTGCTGTAACTGGATACGACTTCCCATTGGGCCAATCCCCGAAAATTGTCAGGGGGTGAAGGCGGGAGGAAGGTGAGGTGCCTTACAGGCATCATAGGCCAGGAGCCAGAATATTTGTCCGGTCCACCTCATTCGGCTGTAAGCCGCGACCAGTAGTCGCGGTAGCAGAGATTAACAATCCCTGCGTAACAGCGCGAAAAAACTTCTTCGCGAAAAGAAGAATGAGAGCTGGGCGACACGGGCTGCCAACAGGGGCCTAACAAGTCCAACTCTCGGAGTTGGAGGAAATTTGTTATGCAACATCGTCCAGTTTGGTTCGTCCCGAGAGTGGGTTTCTCACTAGCGCTCGTGGTTTCAATCGCGCAGGCGCAGGAATCGACGCCGACCCCATCACCCATCGAAGCGGAGGCTGAATCAGTCGTGGTTTCGGCGACGCGTTTTGATATTCCACTAGATCAATCGCCCTCCAGCGTAAGCGTGATCACATCGCAGGATATCGAGCAAAAGCAGATCCAGCGTGTGAGCGACGCGCTTCGGGAATCGCCGGGATTATCCGTAGTGCAGACGGGAACCGCCGGCCAGTTAACTTCAGTTTTCATGCGTGGATTGCCGAGCGAAGACGTGCAAGTGCTGCTGGACGGCATTCCGATCAACCAGGGTTTATCTGGCGCCCTGAACTTCGCCGACATTACAACGGACGACATCGACAGGATCGAGATCGTGCGCGGACCGCAAAGCACCATCTACGGGCCACGGGCGCTGGCAGGAGTGATCCAAATTTTCACGAAACAAGGCACCGGAACTCCCGGCGCAATGATTGCTGGCGAAGGCGGATCGTATGACTCTTTCCGCGAATGGGGACAGAGCGACGGTAAGATCGGCGATTTCGATTATTCCGCAGGCGCCAGCCGACTCGACACCGAAAACGCGCGCCCCAATAATAATTACCGCAACACTGCCGGAGTCACGAGTGTTGGTTGGTCGCCTGACGAACAACTGCGGATTAGCAGTCTCTTTACTTACTCGGTAAGCGACACCGGAAATCCCAACACGATTTTCGATCCACGTCCCATTGATCACTTCCTGACGGAACGTTGGTTAATTGGTCCTCACATTGATTGGAGTCCAACCGAATGGTGGGACCACAAATTCATCTTCAGTTACGATCACGAGCGGCAAATCAACGATCCAAACGAGGATGGCTTCGTCGGACCGACGCGCGCTCTTTTTGAACGAACGCAAATTGATTACCAAAACGACTTGCGTCCGACCTCATGGCTAACCCTGACGTCGGGATTTTACTACAGCCGTCTCAACGCCGGACAGGAGCGTCCATTTGTTTTGCAAGCGTTCGGGCCGCAACCGACTTTTATCGGCGACCACACGCAGGAGATCGCGGGCTTTGCGCAGGCGACGTTAATGCCGATCAACAATTTGATCTTCGTCGCCGGCGGGCGGTTCGATGATTTCAATGAGTTCGGCGGCATATGGACTTATCGCGTCGCTGGCAGCTACAAGATCACCAAGACAAATACAACACTGCATTCGAGCGTTGCCACGGGGTTTAGTCCGCCGAGTAGCCAGGATATCATCTTCGGCAACAATCCGAATTTGAATCCGGAAAAAGATTTCGGCTGGGACATCGGCGTCCGGCAGGAGCTTTGGCAAAAGCGTGTTGCACTCGATTTGACGTATTTCCATAACGATCTCTCGAACGTCATTGGCTTCAACGGCCTCTTTCAAACGCTCAATCTCGGGGCAGCCGAGACGCAGGGATTGGAAGCCCAATTGCAGGCGCAACCGATTCACCATCTTGTGTTCATGGTGAGCTATACCTATCTGGACACAACAAAAACTTCCTCGGCTGACATTTCTCAGCCGAAAGGCGCGCGGTTGCCGCGTCGGCCACGTAATGAAGTTTATGTTTCTGCCACGTATCTTTGGTTCGAAAAACTGCGGACGGTAGTCGAAGCAAAGTTCGTGAATGCGCGAGAAGAACTGAACTTTGGCCTTCCGAATTTCGATATCGAGGATTATTCCCTCGTGAACATCGCCGCGGAATACGACGTCACGCCACACTTCTCGGTCTTCGCGCGAATCGACAATCTGGCGAACGAACATTACTCGGAAGTGTTCGGTTTCCCGGCGCTGGGCCGCGCAGCGTACGGCGGGGTGAAGTTGCGGTTCTAGTTACTCTTGTCATTGCGAGCGAAGTCGAGGAATCTGTGTTGTTTGGCAAAACCCTTGAATGAAGTGCCCATGAAACTTTCCGAATCCAGACTGGCCGTACTCGGAGCCGGCAAATTGGGTGGAATTCTGCTGCGGGCCTATTTAAAGCAGCGACTTTTTCAGCCTGGTCGTGTCACTGCCACGGTGAAACATGCCGAGAGGGCGGCTGCGCTGGCGAAAGAACTCGGCATTGTGGTAACTACGAACAACCGCGAGGCCATCGAAGGCGCTGATATCATTCTGCTGACAGTAAAACCGCAAACTGTCGGAGAAGTGTTGAAGGAGATCGGTCCCGAAATTGGCGAGAACGCGCTTGTGATTTCGGTTGCCGCTTCTGTGCCGACAGGGTTCGTCGAGCAACAACTCGCCTCAGCGAATGGTGCTAAGCACAATAATGTCGCGGTGGTTCGAGCAATGCCGAACACGCCTGCCACCGTCGGATGCGGCATGACCACAATTTGTGGCGGCACGGACGCTACCCCGCATCATCTCGAACTTGCTCGCGATATGTTCGATGCCGTTGGCCGCACCATCGTCCTTGATGAGAAGCACATGGACGCGGTCACAGGTCTATCCGCCAGCGGCCCTGCATTTATCTACATTATTCTCGAATCATTGGCTGAAGCCGGCGTGAAAGTTGGTTTGCCGCGCGACGTCGCCACGCTTCTCGCAGCGCAAACGATGAAAGGTGCGGCTAGTGTTGTACTGGAAACGGGAGATCATCCGGCGCTTCTCAAGGACGCCGTGACTACTCCAGCCGGGTGCACCATCGACGGCATTCTGGAACTCGAAGAAGGCAAGCTCCGCGTCACGCTGATTAAAGCTGTTGTCAAAGCGACGAGCCGCGCCGGCGAGCTGTTGTTTGAAAAGTAGGCCTGCCGTCATTGCATCCTTGTCATTCCAAGCGAAGTCGCGGAATTTCTAGTTCTTGGCATGAGTCCGCTGTTTTATCTCGTCATCGGATTGACGGCCAGTGGCTTAATCGTCGCGGTGATCGTTTTGCTGACAACCCGTGCGAAAAATGGCGCGGCAGCGGCAGAGCTTGCCAAGCGCTTGGAGATGATCGATCACAGCTTGCGCGACGAGTTTTCGCGCAATCGCGAGGAGGCGGGCGCGGCTGCAAAAAATCAGCGTGAGGAATTGGCCGCGTCGCTGGAAGGCGTGAGATCAATTGTCGATGTGCGCCTGAAACAATTGCAAG
>DASTMV010000146.1:0-3020 GCA_035713885.1 Candidatus Udaeobacter sp.
GACTCAGTGTTTGCCATGAAGTCATTATCCCGCGATCGCACTTTTATTCCGCGAAGCTGCGGTTCGTCTCATAGTGAGTCGATGGCCTTGAACTACGGCGCTGGAGGAGGTGGGGGCGGCGTCTCGGGGGTCGGAGTTACTTCCGGCTTCGGAGTGTTACTTTTGCGGGACAGGCTTTTCTGTAATTCTTCTGCGATTCGTTGTTTGACCACGTTCTGAATGGCATCGGAAAAGGAAGCTGCAGCAGTCGCGGTTGGCTGTGGGGTTGACGCCGCTCTCCCGCTATTTACCGAATGCATAATCGCGGGCGTGAAAATTATGGACACAATTGCAAGCACAAGCACCAAACCGGCGATGACAAAAATAGCGAGCGTAAGCGGAGAAATCCCTTTACGCGTCGTGCTGCCGCCAGCCGCACTGCGTCGTACTCGAACGTCGGCAACGCATGACGGAGGCGCCGGATTGCCGATTGTCTCGGCATAAAGGTTAACCAACGAAACAACAACTCCGTGTTTTACTTCCACATCGCCCAACTCATGCAGGTAGGGCTGCCAACGGCGATGCTGCGCCAGATCGCCCGCGAAGCGTTTGCTCACCAGAATGTGACCCGCGTCACCACAATCCATCACGCGACGGGCGATGTTGATTCCAACCCCCGAAATGTTTTCGCGCGCATTAGCATCCCTGACGTATTGAACCGGGCCGCTGTGAATTCCCATCCTAACCGGCAGGCTCGGTTGTGCACGAAGAGCTCGACTGACTTCCAGGGCGCACTCCGCAGGGCCTTCCACTGAACCGGTGAATACCAGGGCCATGCCGTCGCCAGTCGGTAAGATTATCAACTGCCCTGCTCTTTCTGCTTCGCGCACTGCTTCTGTAGTGCGCACAATCTGATTCAACTCCTGAAGCGCTTCTGATTGTTCGTCAGTCAACAGGGTGGAATACCCCACAATATCGATGAACAAGACATGCCCGATCTCCAAACGCGGCCTGGTTTTTTCATCATCCTCCATTTGCCGGAATGTTAAGTGCACTTCGGCGACGGCTCTAGGCGATTTTTTTGGTGTAATTTGGATCGCTCCTGCGCCACTCACCCGATCGAACGTAGCGCCGGATCGACTCGTTATGCCGCTTTGGCGAAGAAAATAAGACCGCAGATGAGCAAAATCGCGAGAGCGCCAGTGATTAGAGACCGTGTTCTCCACGCCAGCTGAGTGGCCGCACAAACGATAGAAAAGATCAATGCTCCGACCAATCCCGCGCCTGCTATACCGAGGCCCCACGCAAAGTGTCTAAGTGTTTCCCAACCACTCTCAAGACAAGCAAAGCCAATGAGCGAACTGCCAAGACCAAAAATAAAAAACGCTGCAATCGTAGCTTTAAAAGACCAAGGCATAGACTTAACGCAACGCTTCCGATCTGTCGAAACAGAGATAAGCACCGCGTGGTTGCATGGCAAGGCTATCGGCGTTCAAAATTCGAATCAGTGCACTGCAACATTCACGACGAAGACTTACAGCCGTCTGGCCGGTAGATCCGAAGAAGCGAGAACAAGAAATTTCCGAGTTATCGATCCACCTTGGCGTAGTTATTCCATCGGTGGCTGGAACTTCACCTGTCTTTTAGCAGCCTGATCAATTTCTTCAGGCAGGAGAAGGACGGTGATTCGCGATTTTACCGCTCCGCTGGCCTGAGCCGTCAGAGCGACGGCTGCCATGTCTATGTTGCTCGGCAAATCGAGGATGATAACGAAATCGTCGCTGCCAAAAGCAAAATAAAACGCCTCGAGTTTGCCGCCCATTTCCTTGACCAGTTGCTCGACGACTGCCTGACGTTTGGAACCGCCTTCTTTAACAAGCCCCTTCAAACCGTGCTCGGTGTAGGAGCCCTGACACAGATATTTTGGCATACGATCCTCCTTTGTGACTTAACTATTCCGCAGCGATCGCGCAATCATTGTTTCCAAACCGGCAAAATCCACCCGGGGGTTGAAGAAGGGGCCACATAAGAATACAAATTGACGCACCGAATAACGTCTCGAATGGCATTTGTGTCGGGCAGTGGTTCTGCTTAGGTTCGGTTACTTAATCCCTGAATACGAAATGGAAATCAAGATTCAAAGCGTTGATCAAGTTCAGGACGTCCTCGTCAAGGTAAAGCCTCTAATCAATAGTGGCATCGCTCGCGTTTCTGCCGAATCAATTAAGAAGCTCAACGAGATCAGTACGCGGCTTGGCGACGACATCATCAAGAAAACCTGAGAAAATTTCGGGTGAACCCTTTCCCAAAGGTCTTTCTCTGCACGACTCCCCTGTTGGCGGCCATCGTGGTGCTATCATCTGCGATTTTCGCCTCAGTGGACCCCACCACGGTGTACGCGCGGGCATTTGCTCTGCTGGCGGCAGAGCCCTATGTAAAACAAGGATTTCACCTGCGCGAGGAATACTGGACAGGCGACCTCGCTTCGGGTGAAAGGAAAGCCGTGCGGCAACAATTGTTTAAAAGGAATCAATATTGGTTCTGGCTGGGAACAGAGATCGATGGAGCAAAGGTGTCCGTTCATATTTATGATTCGGACGGCGAACTCGCGGAAGAACCAGACAGTTGGGCAAAAGGGCAGCTTGCGGCTGCGCACATCATTCCGAAAACCACAGGCAGTTACTTTATCGTTGTTAGCGTGGAAGAATCGCCGGCAGCCCACACCCATTGGGCGCTGGCCTATGGTTTCCGGTAAACCTGGCTTCCTGGCCGGTAATTTGTAGCTCGAGGGGCTACGACGAATCGATCGTCCGTCGCGGTCGAGCATGGCCTAATGGAGTTTAGCCCCGATTCTTGCGGAGAGGGTGCCGGTGCGATTGGGCTTTCATCAACCGACGGTCAACGGTCAATGTGTTGCCCCACGGTCATATGATGCGGATACGCTCTGTCCGGTGGACGACCTTACGCTCCTCTGCGATGTCGTAGTTTGCGTCGACGTGCTTGAGGTTCCCTGGTTCGAGCAAGAAGCGATGAACGCCATC
>DASTMV010000147.1:0-13669 GCA_035713885.1 Candidatus Udaeobacter sp.
AAAAGGATGAGGTTCGATATTTCGCGCTGCTCGAAAGAACCTCTCTTGCAGAGAGCGCAACATGCGAGAGTTCGGATTTAGCGGCTGATCTTCTATTTCCTCCACCAGCACAAGTTCAGCAAGAGTGCCGCAAATGGCGATCTCATCGGCCACTAGTAGCTCGGTCCGGTCGATAGGGCGGCGGACGAATGGCATCTTCATTGAATGCGCAAGCGCTTCGACAATATCCAACGTGATACTTTCAAGAGCGCCTTCCGTCGCGGGCGGAGTGCAAATCGTGCCGTCGCGTACCATGACAAGGCATGAGCCAGTTGCTTCGGCAACACGGCCGGAGTTGTTGAGGAGAACCATGTCCTGCCAGCCGTGCGACCGGCCTTCTATTCGTGCCACGCGCGCGACTTGATAGTTAGCGCCGGACTTGGCGCGAGCGGGAAGAGACACATCCGGGCTGCGTCGCCATGTGCTGACCCCAAGTTTGATCGGACTCGGAATCTTTTGGTCCTGATGGTAGGCTGTAATAACCAGGTCGGCCACTGTGCCTTCACCCCACTGACCTTCGATCGCATAAAGAGTAGTTCGAAACCACATGTCCCGATTCGGCTCGAGAAGCTCACTGGCGAGCAAAAGGATAGCGTCACGATAATACTCGAAAGTCGAATCGAAAGGAATGTGCAACAGTCGTGCGGAGCGACAAAGGCGCTCGTAGTGATGGCGAAGCCGCACAATTCCGAATGGACCATTTGGTTTCCAATAACCTTTGAGGCCTTCAAAAACATTGACGCTTCGCGTCACTGCTTCGCAACCGACATGCAGGGTAGCTTCTTTCCAGAGACGCAAACCGCCTCCCATATAAACATATTTTGGCTCTTGTAGTTTGATCATGACATTGTTTTGATGCAGGAGTGCGTGACGTGCAGCTTAGGGCGCGCGAGCAGGTAGCGGCACGGTTGCAGATTCGTTAGGTGCGTGAATTGTTCCGCTCTTGCCGTTTCGGCCAGGTTCAAAATCGGAACGCATTCTTAGCACGCGCGCGGGCACTCCCATTGCAATAGCTCCAGGCGGAATATCTTGCACAACAACACTTCCGGCTCCAACGGCTGCTCCCTTCCCGATCGTTACCCCGTCGAGCACGATAACGCCGAACCCGAGGTTGACGTCGTCTTCCAAAATAATGTCTCCTCTACTCGTTAGGGGTTGCTCGCCAATGAGCGCACCGGGCGCGAAGCCATGATTATAAGGATAAAAGGCGCAGTTGGACGCTATCTGTACATCCGCGCCGATTCGGATAGAACTTTTGTAGGCGATAAGATAACAACCGGCGTGCACGGAAGATCGTGGACCGATTATGATATTGCCTCCTTGTCCGGTATGAAGTGTGAGTTCGCGATGTAATTCAACGCGCTCGCCCAGGTCGATATAGCCGCTCTCCGGCCCTTCCATGATCTTCACTTCATCCCCGATAAAGATATGATTTCCGGTGAGAAGCTGGGAATGATCAATCCCGGCTTTGGGCGAGATATAACCTTTCTTGTTCATGTAGGCCATCCGGTTTCGCTTGAAGAAAGGTGGAGCAAACCATGTCGCTATACGGGTCGCCAGCCTGCCGAACAGGCCGCGACCGGCAAACTGCATCCAACCGCGCATCCAATATTCCTTGAATCGTGCGCCTAACGTCATTGTTGCCTCCGCACGACTACGGCCGCCGCCATCGTTTCCGTGTGTGAGATGCTCACTGCCATTGGGGGCCTCGTCGACGCTCCATTCGCGTGATGCGCCAGCGATACTTCACCGGACTCATTGCGCACAACTTCCAACGTAGAAAACGGTTGGCCTTTGTAGGCTGGGTCGCATTTCACGAGCGCTTCCTTCGCACACCAGCGCGCTGCGAAATGCATGCGGGGGTTTTCCTGCAGCAGGCAGTAGGCAATCTCGTCCTTCGAAAAGTTTTCCTTATAGAACTCGTGCTCCCAGTAATCGTCGGTCTCGGGAAGAGCGTCGACCCTTTCGATGTCAATGCCACATGCCAGATCATCGACACCGCGTAACCCGGAAACAGCGACAGCCGGCTTGCTAACAGTGTCCGTGTTAGTTCCGCCTGCTGAGACTGCTGCCTCGAGTTCGCGAAAACTGCCCACAGTGTATACCTCGGGAACGGTCACACCGAGGTATCGCCGAATGGCTGCGGCAAGAGCCGCGCGTCGAACCGAACTTTGCAAGCCACGTGACTTCAAAGAAAAATCCATATCGATTGCTTCGGGTTTTAACCCGGCTAACTGCGCTACGATCTGGCGAAGTTGTTCCTTTGCTTCCATAGCTTACCAACCCAATATGCAATTGCCGCAGATCGGCGCCGTTTCTCCTGCTTGTTGAATGCCCAGAAGCAAGGGCACATTTAACTCTGCCAGCTCGGACCTGGTGCGCAAGCAACGTGTGCATTGCGGTTCTTCGTCAGATCTGCGCAAAGCTCGTTCGTAGCTACTCAAACGATCGCGCAGGTCCTTCAAAAATGCGGCCGCTATACGGCCCTCGGTCAACCTGTGGTCGAACGCGAGCATTAGATTGAAGAAACCATCGACATGCCCGGGTTGAAAATATTCGGCGCCGATCCCAAGTATTGCCGCCTGACCTTGATTGATTAGCGGTACAAATGAATGTACGTCTTCGCCAGACAGGTCGGTGACGGTAAAGGTCCCATCGGCCAATGCTTGTACCGGCAGTGTGTCATCCAGATAGCTCAGCACGAAATTCTCTACTTCCATTCTTATTTCGGCGATCGACCTGTGGTCGGCATTCGTTAGCACCGGCACCTTTAATCCGCGTTCGGCATCCATGGCGATGCCAATGTTCACCGCTTCGTAATACTGCACCTTACCATCGTCGTAGAAGGCATTGAAGACCGGATATTTTCGCAGCAATCTTGCGACTTCGTGAAGGATGAGGGGTAAGGGACCTCCCTGTAGTGCCGAATGCGTTTGCGCTGCCGCCTTCAACCCGCGCGTCGAGCAGATAACACTTACCAGACTGCTAGCCGCGTTTTGACCAGCCAAAAGGTATTTTGCTTCCATGCGCTTGCGGCGCGGAAGTTCTTCCATTCTGACCGGGACCCGAGTCGAGAGTGATACAGTCGGTGTTTGCGGCGCCGACGCCTTGTGACCATTGACGAGCTTTAAGACGTCCTCCCCGGTGACTAAACCTCTGCCGGTGAATTGTTCTTTTGTTAATCCATGCTGTGTCATCAACGTTTCAGCTTGTCGACTGAACCGTGTCGAAGTCGATGGGGCGGGGGATGAGTGATCCGGAGACGATGTTACTGGTACCTTGGCCGGAGCGTTTGGAGTCTTTGGGATGGTTTCGTTAGGGCTTTCGGTGATGTAGCATAGCACTCCACCCACCTTCACCTCCGTTCCTTTCGGAATATCGAAACGAACGTAACCTGCGACAGGCGCCTCGATGTCCATTGTGGCCTTGCTCGTTTCGATCGTGACGAGATGATGTCCTGGCTCAACCTTCTCCCCGTCCTTCACCAGCCATTGCAGCAAAAGGACAGACTCATCATTGACAATCTCATGAGGTGCAATAACAGCCTGCATCTCAGCTTGCCTTCAGGAAATCTGCTGCGGTTGCAACGATGGAATCAGTCGTGGGAAGCGCTTCGCTTTCCATCTCGCGTGATGCTGGAATCGGATGCCCTTTCGAGGCAAGGCGACAAACCTTTTGCAGGACGCCCGGTGCGTGTTCACACAGCTGAGCGATGACCTCCGCACTGAAAGCCGCGAAGCCGATGCCTTCTTCTACAACCAAAAGCCGACCGCTTTGGCGAACCGATTCCATGATGGGCGAAAGGTTCAAGGGATAGAGTTGAATCGGGCAGATGATCTCGGCGAGGATGTCGTGTTCTTCGAAGAGTCGGTCCACCGCGTGCTCCGTCTCCGGTAGCATCCCACCGTAACAGAGAATTGTCAGATGCGGCGTCGCTTCCGGTCGAAGTCGCGTCGTTGGAAAGCGCTCATCCGTATGTTCAAGAACAAAGCCCGCTGGCACTTTTTCGCACAATCGCATTCCATAAAGAAGCTTGTTTTCGATGACAAGGGTCGGGCGATCGATTGTCGCAAACAGCCGGTCATAGATGAATCCGGGATCCATCCGTGAATGCAAGGCAAGCATTAAGGTGTCAGGCAGACCCAGAAAATGTTTTTCGATCGACTGGCTATGAGTTGGCCCGTAACCGCGTTTCCCGCCCATCGGCGTTCTTATGATTAGCGGTACTGTTACCTGATCGTTGTACATGAAGCGGAACTTTGCCGCGTGATTGACGATCTGATCGGCGCATAGGGTAAGGAAGTCGCCAAACATTATTTCGACAACAGGCAACATGCCGCCGAGTGCCATACCATTCCCGAGGCCGACGATCGCTGCCTCGCTGATGGGTGTATTGCGAACTCGGCCGGGAAATTCCTGGCTCAATGTTTTTGTTACTTTAAAGGCGCCACCATAGGAGCCTTCAATATCTTCGCCGATCAAGATAATGCGATCGTTAGTTTTGAGGTTCCGCTGAAAACAGGAATACAATAAAGCTACAAGACGCTCTTCCGACTCGAGTTTTGTGGGCTCCCACTGGCATGGCGAAACAATAACGCCATCTTCGCCTGTGACTACCGGCACGGGGACTTCATTGGCTTCCAGTTCCGCGAGAGCGGCATCTATTCGGTGGGTTACTCGCTCCTGGATGTCACGCGCTTCTTCAGGGTATCGCGTGATGAATTTCTTGATGGGATCCTTCCTCCAGTATTGCTCGACTTCGGACTTGTCCCGATTGTCGTCCCCCTTGGAATGAGCCATTAACCGCGCTGTATCAATGCAAAGGAAGTGGGGTCGATTTTCTTTGCGCACGCGTTCAACGCTGCGCTTCGCTGCTTCCAAGAGCTTCGTCGGATCAACCGTGCTACTGTGCGTCGTCTCAATGCCAAAGGCTTCGGCGCGAGCGCATATATTGCCGGCCAGGGTTTGCAGTTGCGACGTGCTTTGCGCGTAGAGATTGTTTTCCAGAACGATCAAAAGCGGGAGCTGCCATTTTGAAGCGATGTTCATCGATTCGTAAATGACGCCTTCGCCCAGGGTGCCATCACCGATAAAAACAACGCCGATGTTACCCGGTTTCCGAAGCTTCAAAGTCATGGCAAGACCAGCAGCCACCGGAACAATGCCACCTTGAATTCCGTTACTATAAAAGCCTTTCGAACAAAGATGCTGGCTGCCACCGCGACCTCCACATACGCCGGCCGGCTTCCCCATCACTTCTCCAAGCAGACCGGTTACATCATCAGTAAGTGAAAGGAAATGGCCGTGGCAACGGTGGTTGCTATAAACAAGATCGCCCGGGCGTAACGCGCCGCAGACAGCAAGGCCAACGAATTCCTGTCCTATGCAAGTATGAACAGTTCCAACAAGCTTGCCTTGCGCGAAAAGATCGAGAAGCTTCTGTTCGACCGAGCGAATAGTTATCGCCCGCTCGTAAAGGCTCAACTCAGTGGAAAAGCTGGGGGCTTCGTCCAACTCAGCAATATTAACTTGAGCCGTACTCGCCATTGCTATGAGAGAACGCCAACTTCCGATTCTACGGCTGCGGCCGACAATGGCGATGGCTCATACCGCGTAGTCCATTTCAGCATCGGTTGCACTACGCCCGGACTGACATTCCGAAAATCGCCGCGGGCAGTGTCAGTAGCGCCTGCGGGAAAGACAACGCGAAACTCGATCGCATTAAGTTCGATGCCATGAACGATTTCCGGATCCAGAGTCATTAAAGCTGTTCCGATAGTTACTATTCCTTCAACCAAAAGGTTACCCGGAATCCAGCCGGTGCTCACGTATCGTCCGGGCGGCCGCCTGCGGCCCCGCCATTCTGGATCCATATCGTTGGCTACAAACATCTCGACGCCGGATTCATTCGTAGCAAGGAAATGCGGAAGGAAAAAGTAACCCGGCTTTAGTACCTGGTATTCAAGTTCGATGCCGACGGACGAGCGAATATCAAAAGCTTCGGCCGGCTCCCCCGATTCGCTGATCGCTCGTACGGCGCACAACCTAACGACATCATCTCCGGGCGCTTTCTTAAGATCATGCCATTCACGAACAGCTCCCAGATGAGAAGCCGATTTCAGATAAGCTTGCGTTGTCCGCAATGGAGTATCGTCCATCCGGAGATCACCACGCTCGATCAAAACGCACCGACTGCAAAGGCGAGTGATCGCCTGCATATTGTGCGAGACAAAAAGAACGGTGCGCCCGGACTGTCCGACATCATCCATTTTTTCCAGACACTTCTTTTGAAATTCGGAATCACCGACTGCGAGAACTTCATCGACGATCAAAATTTCCGGTTCCAGGTGCGCGGCAACGGCGAAGGCGAGCCGGACGTACATTCCGCTGCTGTAACGTTTCACTGGAGTATCGAGAAATTTTTCAACGCCGGAGAACGCAACGATCTCATCGAATTTGCGAATGATCTCCGCCCGTGCCATGCCCAGAATCGCGCCATTAAGAAAAATATTTTCGCGTCCGGTTAGTTCGGCATGGAAACCGGTGCCAACTTCCAACAGACTCGAAACGCGTCCTCGCATGCGCACACGGCCTTTCGTCGGATCGGTTATCCGGCTCAGGATTTTCAGCAAAGTCGATTTCCCTGCGCCATTGCGGCCGATGATTCCGACAACTTCCCCCTGCTTGATCTCGAGACTGATGTTGCGCAAAGCCCAGAATTCTTCTACCGCTTCTCGCTTTTTTGACCGCACCGACTTCAAGTAGCGCAGGGGCGAGCGCAACGCGGTCTCGAGGGCATGGCGCATTCCATCTCCCTGGGCGGAGCGATGGCCGATGATATAACTCTTACCAAGCCCTTCGACGATTATGGCGCTATTGGAAGACATGAATGGGGATAAGCGGAGACCCTGTGAAATGCCTGCCTTTCTTAGAGCATTCGCAATACCTTAGCTGTTTCCCGCGGTTTGTTTTCGAAGATACAATACAGCATCGCCTCTAAAGGGAGCAGTGAAGGAACGCTTGCCGCCGCCGCGCACGAACGTTCCGTCCGTAATATTGCCGGTAGCAGGATCGCACCATTCGACGGAAAAATCTCCCGCGGCTGCGGAAAGATCAACTGCAACCTTTTGCTTAATTCGCCAGCGAAAATTGCTGATCTTGCTTCGAAACCGCCGGATGATAGGCAGCGATTCGAGTTTATGTGGCTGGAAAGGAACGTAGACCAGATACTCACTTTCGGGATTCGCCAGACAGTATCCGCTGGAGGCGAGCTCGCTTCTTGCCCTCACACGGGCTAAATCCATCCGCATCGCGTAAGCGCGCGTCATTCCCATCGCTTTACGCGAAGACTCCCATTGGGGCATCCACACCGGATCCATGAAGATGGGATTCAGACCGCGCGCAAAACTTTTCCACACCCACGTCCCGCCGCAGAATACTCCGCAAAGGTGATCCGTATCTGTAATGACAACTTTGCGACCGTTGCTTTCCGGAGGGTTTTTACAATAGTCTTCCTTGTCCGTACAATTCGGCGAAATCCAGTCGGCAGGACTGGCAAAAAGTTCCGAGTTTTCACAAGCCGGGAAACATGTCGTCATTCCAATCGGATGTTGTTTGGCCTGATTCGCCTCGCACTCCCTGATGAAATTAATCATATGATACTGCCAATCCTTCGATGTAGGAGGGCTCTCGTTAGCTATCTCATAGAGTATATTGTCCAGGTCGTTCAAGGTTGAAACAATCTTGCGAATATAAGCTTCTTGCAGGGCCGTAACTTCAGGATTCTTTAGGGTATGAATCTCCAGCCCTTCATTGTCCTTGTTTAGATCTCCGCTTACTCCGTTGATGTTGTTTGGGAAATTGAATGGGTGGCTTTGCCACGGATTCTTACCGGTCATGCCGTAACTGCCGATGCTCCATCCTTCAAAAAGCATGACAGAGACGTAGATGCCATTATCTCCCGCTTCGCGCACACGTGAGCGCAGCCGATCGAAGTAATTTTGGTTGAACTTCGTGAGGTCGAATTTCGGAAGACCATCGAAAGCGAGGCCGGGACCTGTGCGCGCAAACGGCGACGGTTCGATCGTTATTCTGGTATTAAGCCATGACAACCAGGTAGGTTCTTCCCAGGCCCAAAGTCGAATGAAGTTATGATTCTCCGTCACAAGGAAACGAAGATATTTTGCGAAATCGAACTCTTTGCGTGGGTCTGTCGGCTCGAGCCACCTGCTTTCATTATCCATTCGCAGTGGTGGCTCGATCTCCTGAAGGTTATTCCAAACATGAGAACCGGTGAGGTAAACTGCTTTACCGCTATTATCGGAAAAGTAAGGCGAACCCGCGATGCTGTGCCGCAACGGTCCGCTGGCATGTTCACGCGCCGGCGTCGCATCCATAATGTTGCCGCGCCAATGCACGGGCGATTGCCAGGTGAGTCGAATAACGATCGCTGTTGCCAAAAGCAGCATGACTACCGAAATGATGACGATTCGTTTCAAGATTCGCATTTGTCTTACTGGCTAAGCGGCACTAGCAGGTTATTCAGACCCAACTTTGTGAATTCGCGTTGGACGGCTTCGCGAAAGTCTATGGTAACACTCTGCCTGAGCAGCACCTTGCGGTAGAACCAATAGGAGGAAAATAGCGGATGTCTCACGATGAAACTGACGATTGTTCCAAGCTCCTCCCATTTTGACGTACTCAATTGCCGCCGTGCGCTGAGCTCGTTCGCCAGGTAGTAATGTTGCAGATCGCTCTTATGCAAAGTGCGCGCCAGCTTCGGATCGCTCTCATTTAACCAAGTGACGGCTTTGCCGGCAAGACGATGAAATTCTCCGCGCGCACGCGTAGTCAGGATTTGGTTCGCTTGCGTTGCCTGAGCCTCATGCCTCCGCCAGGTAGCCAATTTTTCAGGCAAGTGCACCACGTTTTGCGTAAGTCCGGCGCGCATGCCCCACTCGAAATCGGCATACGAGTGAGAGTCAGTCCGAAACAAACCGATTTGATCGAATACGCTCCTTCGAATCAAGAGTTGTGTAATAGAAGTGTAGATCGTGCCTAGACCGAAGTGAAGGAATCCATCATGCGGTGCGCGGCGAATATGGGCGACATTCATCCATTCGCCGAAATATCTAGGAGCGTCCCAACTTTCCCAAGTATCGGAATTTATTGCCTGGCCATTCACATCAATAATTTCAAGCAAACAATGACAGAGGCCGCAGTCCGGATTTCGCTCCAAGGCTTCTACCATGCGGGCAAGGCAGTTTGGCGCCATGGTATCGTCACTCGTCGCAATGTAGACATACTTGCCACGTGCTGCGCGAACGCAGTTATTCCAGTTCGCATACATGCCTGCACGCGGCGCCTGCGCGATGCGCATTCGAGGCTCATGGCGCGCTTTAGCTTGGAGAAGCTCCCATGCCCCATCATCTGAATAGTTATCGTAGACCAGTAACTCCCAATCCGGGAATGTCTGTGCAAAGATGCTATCGAGCCGCTCATTCAGATACGCGCGATTGTTAAGGTTCGGCAAACAAATTGAAACGATCGGTTCCTTCATTTCGTCGCGCTCGCAACTCTCCTTCCAAGACCGAATTCATTGGCGCTCCTCCGCAAACAATCATCTGCCGCCGCCCAAACGCGCGGCTGAATTGCTTTCCAGGTCCAGTTCGCCAGGAACTTCTCGTGCGCTCTTTGTGCCATGCTCGCCCCATCTTGAGGTTTTTCCAGAATCGTTAGGCATGCCTCCGCGAAACGGCCTGGATCATCAGCCAAAAGAATTTCGCGACCGGTTTCTACTTCGTAACCATATGCGCCAAGTGAAGTCGATACGATTGGACAACAACGACTAAAGCCAAAGGCGATCTTACCGCGGGTCCCCGCGCCTTTATGCAAAGGCACAATCATCAATGACCAGGTCGCAACCTCATCATCGATATTCTCAACCCAGCCCAGCGGTTCGATGTCCTTGGCTGCCAGTTGGAGAGAACCGTTACTAAAACGTCCGGCCAAACGAAGCTTAACGTCCGGACATTTAGTCTTAATCTTTGGCCAACAGTTGCGCACAAACCACTCGATCCCTTCGACATTAGGGTAATAATCAAAGATACCAATGAATCCAATTCTGCACGGGGTGGCTGGAGTTCGGGCGGCGATGCCTATCGGCTCCTCAAATCCGTTTGGAATAACATGGATTGGCGTGTTAATACCCAGGCTTTGCAGATAGCATTTGTCTTTCTCGCTGCACACCGCCAGCGTAGTGAAGCGTTCCTCTAGTAGTTTTTCCCTCCGTCGCCAACTCCAACGCCTCATTCCTGTCATGAGCTTGTGCGGAATGGAACCGCCGTTCTGCAGGACTGACGTTTCGAAAACGCTCGGCACGTCATCCAAGTCCAGGACTGACCGAGGCCAGGATAACTGCGCGAGCATGCTTGCCGACCGTATTTTGCTGAACCAGATGAGATCATATTTCTCGATCTGCCGAAGAACGCGGTCGGTGCCTTCGGGACCAACACTCTGACCCTGCGGGTGATCGCTGCGTGGATCAAATGCCCAACGCAGCTTTTCATGTATTCCTCGATTGCTGTGCTGGCGCACCGGAATAACATCGACAAGATCGAATCCGCGATCGCGGAAATTGTCCCATCCATCTTTGCCGTGCTCTGCATCCAGAACAATGACACTTACCTCGCCGATTTCCTCCAACGCCCTCCGTACGTGAAACGAGCGTAGTTCGGATGCCGTGCTAGCCCTGTGTGGCCAATGCTGGGAAACGAATAGGATTCGCGGCAAATGATTCGTTGGTTTCAAAGGAGCCAATGCGCGGCGACCGAACAATGATCCGTCGATTTCGTCGGTTCACCAAGCAATACGGGTCGCTTTCCTGTGCGCGAGCTTCCGCTAAGCACCCGTTAGATTTTTAGACGCGAGAGCGCACCATCCCAAGAGCTCAGGACCGATGACCTGCATTCGTTATAGAACAATTGAGTTCGCTTCGCGCTGTGCCAGCCAAATAGCTTTTGGATCCAAGCGTATTTCCAGCTCAGACGAGGAGGCTCCAGGCGACCTCCCAGCTCAGCAGCGAGTGCCTCGAGCTGTTCCACGAAAGCAGGTTTCTCCGGATAAAAATAGACCAACCACGTCTGCAAAAACACGAGACACGCAGCTCGGACTCGTTCACTTTCCTCCAGAGACCTAATATATTGAATGTGCAACTGGAGCGACAAAAAAAGCGCCTCGAGTTTCCTGTCTGAATGCCCGACATGACTTAGACCCCCGCCCCCCGAGGAGCGGTAAAACGTTTTGGCTTCCTCAACGAACTGGACGCGATCGCTGGCGAGAAGGACGCGACAGAAATATTCTCCATCATCATCGGAGAGGAGGCGAGTATCCCAAGGTCCGGCCGCCTCTGTAAGTTCACGACTTACCAGCCAGGTCGCCGTCTGCATGTAAACGTTGTTCTCTAACTTCCGAAGCAGCCATTCCACTGGACGGCAATCAGCCCAAAGTAAACTTGGGCGGAACTCGGCTCGATCAGAACGGTTTCGGAAGCGCCCCCACGCCGCAGAGAGTAACGTGCGCGTCGTCGCGCCATCCGCGACGGCCTTCATCTGTTTGGATATCTTGTCCGGGGCGAGAAGGTCATCGGCATCCAGCCACTGGATGTAATCGCCCTGGCTAAGCGAATAAGCCTTGTTCCGGGCGCTAGCAGCTCCTTCATTGGGCTGTGTGACCACCGAGACGGAGGTTGATGCAAACTTGCGCGCCACCGAAAGCGTTTGGTCGGTCGAGCCATCGTCAACAATGACGATCTCTTTGGCTTTCCAAGTTTGAGAAAGCGCGGACTCGATTGCCTCACCGACCCAGCGTTCGGAGTTGAATGCCGGAATGAGAATTGATACCAAAGGTTCCATTTATCTTAAACCCTATCTCAAAGGCAAATGACGCTCAAAAACGAATATCATTGCCGGAGAGCTGTCCAGTTTGCACCGATAAAACACGCGGTGTCTTTTGGGCTCGCACGCACAAATTCAGATCATTCATCCCGCGCTGAACCACGTTAGCGGGGCGATGCTTGATCCGGTGGTTGTTTCAATTCTGGATTACGTGCGGCCCCGTGGGAGGAAGCGGCGCAATGCCGAGAGTGATCTGTCCTAAAACGGTGTTGGCTTCGCGTCCTCGGATAATCAATTGATGCGTACCCGCACTCAGCGTCCACGCCTTAGGTGTCGTGCTTGGAGACCAGGAGGCTATTCTGGTCTCCAAGCCTGACGTAACCGGGATATCCCAAATCATGTCTGAAGTGGGTTCGGCGTCGACATTTACAAAGACCGAGTTACTGCCTCCATCCGGGCAATTCATATTCACAGCCAGCTGATAATCGCCGGGCGTCAGCACGCCAAAAGAATAGGCTGCCCTACCGCCCTGAGTGGGATCAACGGTCTGGACTGCTTGGGAAATTGTATCGCCATTGATCACGAATGGATAAGTGATTACGCCTGTAGTTGAGGAAAAGGATATCGTCGACTGGGATGGAGTCGGAGTGGGAGTTGGAGTTGGGCTTGGAGTTGGTGTCGCGGTTGGAGTTGGTGTCGGACTGGGAGTTGGCGTCGGAGTTCCAGTTGGAGGGTTGACGCCATTTACAAATCGGTAGCCAGCAGGGATGCGCATTATCGCCGTCGCGGTGGGATTGGCCGGGTTAAAAGGTGGCCACGCCAGGTTTCCAAACCAACTTGGCCTACTAGCAAGATAATAGCTGCTTGGCAGGGTGTGGTCAGTAATACCCGAGTCCCACACGATCCCATTGGTCACGTTGTCCCAATTTCCGTGCCGAATCATGGTGGTCCGAACCAGCGAGTCAGACGCGGGATCGTAACTTGCTTTGTAACCCAGTCTGTAGATCGCCTTTTCCTGCCAAGTAGACCCTGGATCACCAGACTGTTCATAGGGCCCGTTCCACCCCGTCGTCCCGAGGATGTTACCCACGATGTTATAATAGCGATTGTACATCTGGAGCTGAATTGCGTTAGAGTTCTGTTCCGGAGAATGATTCTGTGGAGGGTTAGGCACATCTATCCAATCTCTGCCTCGAACAACATTCCTGAATACAGTGATATCGCTGGACGATCCGTGGATGTAATCGGCGGTAATCTGCGGGGTAACGTTCCCTTCATACAGATTGAAATTGGGATGTGCGTTGTGATTAGAAACCGTATAGCCCATCCAGTTGCCGTTCGATTGTGTAGAGAGATGTTCAAACAAGTTATACCCCACCACAGACCCGCATGTGCCATGCTGTAAGAGAACAGGATTTACTCCCACGCTGCTACTGCCATGCCAGATATTGTTTTCAATTAATGCCTGAGTGGTCATTATCATTAAAATTGAATAAGCCCTTGACTGGCCGAAGGCGGCACTGGCGTGGAAATAGGAATCGCGAATCTCAATCCTTTTGGAATAGTCCACTTCGATCTGTGCCCATTCGCCGTTTACAAAGTCCAGATTCTTGACCCAGCAATTCTGCGCATAGGCTATGCTCATTACCTTATAGCCCGTGTTGGGAGGAGTCGCAGTGGCCCCGGTGATGTGCAAATCTTCTATGCCGGTATTTTGAAGCTTGGCCGATGAATAT
>DASTMV010000148.1:0-14940 GCA_035713885.1 Candidatus Udaeobacter sp.
GAGATGGATTATCCCTGTGTCGTCAGGCATAACTCAGGCCCTGCGCGCTTTGATACTGTCCAAAATTTCCGCGACCGCTTCCGCCCGCGGCTTAGCGCCGAGATTGCCTTTGCCGTGGACGCGGACACTAACGGCATCGGCTTCCATGTCGCGTTTTCCGATTACAAACATGGTGTGTACTTTCATTTGCTCGGCGTGTTGAATTTTGCCGTTAATGTTGTCGGTGCTTTCGTCGATTTCCGCCCGCACCTGATGAGTGCGCAGTTCGCTCAGAATTGAGCGCGCGTAGTCGAGTAACTTCGGGTCATCGCCGATCGTCAGAATGCGCACCTGTTCGGGCGATAACCAGAGCGGGAAATTGCCGGCGTAATGCTCGATTAAAAATCCGATGAAACGTTCATGCGTGCCCAGTGGGGCACGATGAATGCAGATCGGGATTTTTTCGATGTTATCGCGATCCTTATAGCGAAGATCGAAACTGCGCGGCTGCGCAAAATCGACCTGGTTGGTAGCAAGCGTAAACTCCCGTCCGATTACACTCCACACCTGCACATCAATTTTCGGGCCGTAAAACGCAGCCTCGTTAGGCACTTCGACATACTCGATACCGGAATCCTTTAGCACGCGCCTTGTCATCTCTTCCGTTTGTTTCCAGAGCTCCGGTTCATCCACAAATTTTTGTCCAAGCTTGGATGGATCATGAGTCGAGAACCGCATCAGATATTTCTCAATCCCGAAAAGCTTGAAATAATTGAGATACATTTCGTTAACGGCATTGAACTCATCCTCGAACTGGTCCGGTGTCATATATAAATGAGCGTCGTTCATATGCAGCAAGCGCACGCGCATGAGCCCAAACAGCTCACCGCTCTTCTCGTACCGATAACACGTGCCGTATTCCGCCAGGCGCAATGGCAGGTCGCGATAACTGCGTGGAATCGATGCGAACAGCTTGTGATGATGAGGACAGTTCATCGCTTTGAGATAAAAGCGTGAACGAAGTACGAGGCCGTCTCGTATCGCGCATTTCGCTGCTACGGCCGTCACGTCTACTGGCAAAGGATCCAAGTTGGCAGGCGTGAATAAATGTGCGGTTGTCTTTCCTGCCTTGATCGCGTCTCCGAGTTTTGTGACGAATGCCCCAACGGCATTGAAGTACTGCGTATTCTGATATCGATCTCTGGCACCGGCCAGCATCCCTAAGATCTCTGCATCAAGCTCTTGGAGTTCCTGGCTTTCTTCCTCGCGGTACAGGAGCATCGGCGGGAACATGGAATCTTCATAATACGGCAGATGGCCACTCGTTAGGTACATCGTGGCGCGCGCAATGTTCGGCGTGAGAACCCGCCTGTAACCGGCCGCGAACTCAGTTTCTTTCGCAAGCTTTTCCAGTTCTTCGGCGATGACCGTGCCGCGTGGCAGAAACATTGGCAGACCGGGGCCCACGTCATCGTCGAAGACGAACAGTTCCAGTTCGCGTCCCAGTTTCCGATGGTCGCGCTTCTTCGCTTCCTCCAGCATCGCGAAGTAATCGTCGAGTTCCTTTTTAGTTTTGAACGCAGTGCCGTAAATGCGTTGAAGCTGCGGATTTGATTCGTCGCCCTTGTAATATGCACTGGCCACGTTTGTGAGCTTGAATGCACCGATGTTGCCAGTGCGCATCACATGCGGCCCGGCACAGAGATCGATGAATTCGCCATTGCGATAGAGTGAGATTTTTTCGTCGGCCGGAATGTTTTCAATGATGTCGAGTTTGAACTTGCTCGGCTCCGCTCGTTCGCTCAGCGCGGCGAGGCGCCCTTTCTTGCCGAGTTCTAGCGCTTCGTTCCGTGAAACTTCGATTTTTTCGAACGGATGGTTCGCTTTGATTTCCTTTTTCATCTCAGCCTCAATCTTTTCGAAGTCGTCAGGCGAGATGCGGTGAGAGAGATCGACGTCGTAATAGAATCCGTTCTCGACAGGGGGTCCCGCAGCGAACTGTGCTTCGGGCCAGAGCTTTAAGATCGCCGTCGCGAGTACATGCGACGCCGAATGACGGAGACGCTCGAGATCCGTCATTTGCTCGCGCTGTTCCAAAGTTTTTCGTTCGTCAGACATCGGATCCAGAGATTCCTCGACTTCGCTCGGAATGACAAAGGAATTAACCACGAAGGACACGAAGGACACGAAGAATTTGCTTGAGGAATGCGCAGGTCAAAAGAGACGCGACGCTCCTTTCGCAGCCGCGGAGCGGCGTTATCCTCCTAGAATGCGAATCGTCGCGCAGTACGTCGTTCTTGCTGCGATGGCTGCGACGGGCTGCGGGCAACAGGCCCCGTCAGCTGCAGATTTTGCAGCGCATCGCCGTCGGATGGTGGATCAACAGCTCAAACCGCGCGGCATCAAGGACGAACGCGTGCTCGCAGCGATGGCGAAAGTCCCGCGGGAGGAATTTGTCCCTGGCGATCAACGCGCTGGCGCGTATCAGGACGGACCGTTGCCGATCGGGTACGATCAGACGATTTCGCAGCCGTACATCGTGGCATTCATGACAGAACAATTGCGGCCAAGACTTGGCGATCGCCTGTTGGAGATCGGAACCGGCTCGGGTTATCAGGCCGCGATCTTAGCTGAACTCGTCTCCGACGTTTACACCATCGAGATCGTCGAATCGTTGTCGAAAACTGCGGAAGCGACACTCCAACGTCTTGGCTACAAAAACGTGCATTTAAAAGTGGATGATGGTTACAAGGGTTGGCCTGAACAGGCGCCGTTCGACGCGATTATCGTGACCTGTGCTCCGGACAAACTTCCACATGCGCTCGTGGATCAACTCAAAGACGGGGGTCGCATGGTTATTCCCGTCGGCGAACGATTCGCCCAACAACTTTACCTGCTCGAAAAGAAAAACGGCCAGTTGAAAGAGAGCGCTACACTGCCCGTGCGTTTTGTGCCGATGATGCGCGAGGGGCAGAAGCAATGAGCCGTAGCCGCTTCGCCGTGTGAAGCGAGGTGCCGGCGCGTATGTACTCCAAACGCCCCTCACCGAGCGGCGCTACCGCGTCACTTAATCGCGGAAAGCCTTTTCAGATCGACGTGTTTGATCCATTCCTGCAATCGACTGGCATCATCGTTTTGCAGCTCGATCTGAACGAAGTAGCGATTTGCGACCATTACCCACAGAGTAGCGTGCTTCGTGTCTTTCTCGAAGGTTTCGAAGCCCGGGTTGCCGTCAATGGTGGCCGATTTCGCATAGCCTTCGCTGGTGTCGCTGTTGCTTTTCCACGCTTCGGTCGTTGCGCTGACATAATCAGGGTTTGCCACTGAATCGAGAATGCTTATCGCAGCGCTCGGCGCCTTTTCTCCTTCGCCCTTGTGATAATCGCGATGCACATTTGTGATCTTAAATCCTCCTACGTCTTCAGTTGAGCCCTCGGGCTTATCGGCAGTCCAACCCGACAGCGGTTCCGGCAGGATTGGAAGTAACTTTTGATAATCGACAGCCTCAGGCACGAGGATAGGCTCGTTTTGCGCCCGCGCCGCTGGGAGTTCAACTGCCGCAATCAATGTCAGCAGAAAAAATCCAGCGCGTGCTGGAGAACAAACACGAGCCATTGATTTCATGTGAGCGCGGTCCCTGCGCGATTACTTTACGCGATTGACTTTACCTCGGCTGTCAAGACGCTTGCGACATGCGGACCTTGGAGCGCGATTCTGGTAGAAATATTGCGCTGCAATGTGTGGACGGCGCCGCCCGGCGTCCCTATCAAATCACAAGGATTGTGATCGCTGTCTGGATGGGCGCCGTGGCGGCGCGTCTCATTCTTATCAATCAGCCTTATGTTGACCACTGGAGCTGGCGGCAAAGCGACGTCGCAGCGATTGCCCGCAATTTCTTACAAAACGGATTTCATTTTGGTTTCCCCCAAATTGATTGGGCAGGCAACGCCATGGGCTATGTCGGAACAGAATTTCCAATTTTGCCGTTTATTTCGGCGCTCTGCTACAGAGTTGCCGGTCTCCACGAATGGGTCGGACGAATTCAGGCCGTGATCTTTTTTGCCGTTTCCGTGCCATTTTTCTTTTTGTTCGTTCGCGGGATTTTTGGCAGAACGGCGGCGCTCTGGGCGACGTTTTTCTACAGCTTTGCGCCGGTAAATGTTTTTGCCGGCCGATCATTCATGCCGGATGTGCCATCGCTTAGCCTTGCAATCGTCGGTCTGTATTTTTTTCTGCGGTGGACTAACGACTGCAAGTGGATGCCGCTTCTTCTCGCAGCTACTGCTATCTCCCTTTCGCTTCTGATCAAGATTACGAGCATTGTGATCTTTGCGCCGCTGGCGTATTTGGCTGTAGCCAGAGCTGGTGAATCGGGTCCAGTCAGAACAACAATCCTAACAAGTCGAAATCACCGATCGCTGCTACAGCTGATTTCCTTTGCCGCGATCACGCTTGCGCCGTCTGCCATGTGGTACTGGCATGCCTATCAAGTCGCACAAAATTTTTATCCGCATCACTTTTTCGGCGCCGGAGGGATTCGGATCGAGAATTTCTCGTGGTACTGGCACATCGCGCGAGAGACCACGATATCAAGCCTCACGCCCGTTCTCTCGCTGATGGCTTTTGTTGGCTTGCTCCTCCCGCAATCACGGAATCGAAAATATTTTCGTCTTTTCCATTGGTGGCTCGTTGCGATGGTCCTCTTCGTCATCGTGGTGGGCTACGGAAACCGGCACCGCTGGTACCAACTTCCCTTCGTGCCTATTGCCGCCGCATTTGCCGGCGCGGCTTGCGCGTTTATTGGATCAAAAGTTTCCTCGCGTGTTGTTGCCGTCGCATTGTCGATCGTGCTGGTCAGTTCATTCGCGGTCTCTGCTCTCCGCTACGTGCAACCATTTTATTTATCCTCGACGCAGTTTCGCGATGCCGGACTGGAATTAAACAGAGTCACAGCGCCGGATGCATTGATCGTCGCTGCTGATATGGGTGATCCGACCATCTTTTACTATGCGCAGCGGAAGGGCTGGCATTTTCTGGAGAAGGACGCGATTTACAATGGGAACCCGGATAACAGCCGGCAGGCGATCAATGATCTTGAGCGTTTACGTCGCGGAGGAGCAACACACTTTGTTTTCACCAAGAATACCTTTTGGTGGCTGCATTCTTATCCGGAATTTGCGCAGTTTCTCGCGCAAGACGCGGCCCTGATCGAAGCGACACCGAAGTTTAAGATTTACGAGTTGACGCCTAAACACGCCATCGTCATTCCGAGCGAAGTCGAGGAACCCCAAGAATGACTGAGAAGTAACTTCGCCGGATGTCTCGACTTCGCTCGACATGACGACGGAAACTAAACCGCGACGTCAGCTTGGATTGTTTGATGCGACGATGATCGTGATGGGCGGCATTGTAGGTGTCGGGATCTTCGCCAATCCGTCCGAGGTAGCGCACCGTGTGCACACACCGTTCTTAATCGTGGGCGTCTGGGCGTTGGGTGGGTTGCTTGCGATGTGCGGTGCATTCATCTGGGCGGAACTGGCCGCGCGGATACCTGGGGCAGCGGGCGGTCAATACGTGTATCTGCGGGAAGCATACCATCCTTCAGTTGCGTTCATGTACGGATGGGGATTGCTCCTTGTCACTCAGACGAGCGGCATGGCCGCAGTCGCTGTGATTTTCGCGTCGTACTTTCGCGCGCTCACGGGAGTAACTTGGAATGAAAGTGTCATCGCAGGCACGACGTTGCTCCTGCTGGTCAGCGTCAATTGTTTTGGTGCGCGCGCCGGGAGCAACGTCCAAAGCGCTTTAATGCTGTTGAAAATTGCTGCAATTGCGGCGCTGGTAATCATTGGATTTTTCGTTGGCGGTCACCCGCCTGTAACGTCGCCTTCGTTTGGCGAGAAGCCGTTCTCATTTGGTCTTCTCAAAAATGTCGGCGCGGCGATGGTTCCCATTGCGTTTGCGTACGGCGGATGGCAGACAGCGACCTTTGTGGCAGCGGAGATACGCGATCCGCGCCGCGATTTATCGCGTGGCCTGTTGCTTGGTGTCTGCGCCGTTGTCGTGCTCTATCTCGCGGTGAACGTCGCTTGTTTGCGTGTACTTGGTTCGGCCGGGCTCGATGCGACAACAACGCCGGCCTCCGATCTTATGCGCATCGCACTGGGTGAACGCGGATCACGCTGGATCGCTCTCGCGATCACAATTTCCGCCCTTGGATTTCTCAGCCAAAGCATGCTGACCGCCCCACGCGTTTACTACGCCATGGCGCGGGACGGACTTTTCTTTGCAAGCGTCGGCAAACTGTTTGGGAAAGCTGAAGCACCTGTAATTGCCGTCATTGTTCAGGGTTTGGCGGCAGTTATCATCGCCTGTTCCGGGACGTATGGTGAGATTCTTAACTTTGAGGTCACCGTGGACTTCATTTTTTTCGGAATGACCGCAGCCACGCTGTTCATCTTACGACGACGTCAGATCGGGTCGGAGACAGCTGGTTATTGCGTGCCGGGATATCCGTTCACAACAATGCTGTTCGTTTTGTCGTGCGCGGGAATCGTGGTCAGCGCCATTATCGCTTCGCCGCGGAATAGTGTCGTTGCGCTCTGCATATTGCTGGCCGGGGTGCCGGTGTATTATTTTTGGAAGAGATCCTGGCGCGCAAACGCAACGGTGCGCTAAAGAACACTAGCCATGTTGGAAATTTAATCTGAATCCACGAAATCCACGAATCCAAGAACCATCTTGCTTTTCCTGATCTCCCGGCTTCCAGATTCACTTCTATCCCTGCAATGAGACATAAGCATTCCGATTACATGCATTGGTCCAAAACGCAGAGCCGCGCGCGATTCAATCTCGCGACAAGCGGCGTGGCGTCGTTTCCGTTGCAAGAGCTGGCGATTGATCTAAAGGAACTCGAGATCAATGTTGATAACAGCAACAGCTACGGCTACGCGCCGTTGCAGAAAGCCATCGCGGCGCACCACGGCGTCGATCCGGACTGCGTGGTGGAAGCTGCCGGCACGTCAATGGCGAATCACCTGGCACTGGCAACGATTCTCGAATCGGGTGATGAAGTGCTGATCGAGCATCCAGCCTATGGACCCATTCTCGACGTTGGTCGTTATCTGGAAGCGAACGTAAGGCGGTTCCAGCGCGTTGAAGAAAACGGCTGGTCGATTGATGCAGCGGAAGTTCGCCGGTGCGTCACGCCGAAGACGCGTCTCATCGTAATCACCAATCTCCATAACCCTACGAGCGCGTTTACACCGGAGTCGGTTCTGCGTGAAATCGGCGATATCGCTCGCAGCGTCGGCGCGCTCGTGCTGGTAGATGAAGTTTACCTGGACACGGTCTATGAGAACCTGCCGCGCACCTCAGTCCACTTCGGCCCGGAGTTCGTGGTGACCAGCAGCCTGACGAAAGTGTACGGCGTGAGTGGTCTGCGTTGCGGCTGGATTCTGGCGCAGCCCGACCTTGCCTGGAAGATGCGCCGCCTGAACGATCTTTACAGTGCGACACCAGTTCATCCGGGCGAACTGCTGAGCGTCGTTGCATTCAAACATCTTGATGTACTTAGAGAACGAGCGCGCCGGATCGTTGAAGCAGACCGTGAATTGCTTCGGGATTTCCTCAAAAAACAATCAAGCCTTTCTGCGGTGGAGACGAATTGGGGGACGACCTTATTCCCGCGATTACTCAAGGGGAATACTGACGCGTTTCTCGAGCGGTTGCGGACGGAATTCGACACTTCAGCGGTCCCTGGTCGCTTCTTCGAAATGCCTGATCACTTTCGCATTGGCATGGGCGTCAACACGGAAATGTTCGCGGAAGGTCTGAACCGAATCGGCTGCGCGCTGAGATGCTGCGGTTGACTCCGTCGGCTTCGCTAACGGTTTTCGTCACGCTCGACTCGTCAGCGCGTCGATCGCCTTCCATTCTTCTGGGCTGAGCTGAATTTTTGCCGCCGCCATGTTTTCCTCCAGGTGCGGGAGTGAGGATGTTCCCGGAATTGGTAGCATCACTGAGGATCGATGCAGCAGCCAGGCCAGGCCCAGTTGATAAATCGTCACGCCGTGATCTTTCGCGACTTTGTCCAAGGCGGCGCTAGTGATTCCCCTGCTCCCACCAACCGGCGCCCACGGCATGAACCCGATACGTTCTTTCTCGCAGTAGTCCAGTGTGTTTTCCCATTTTCGGTCAGTGATGTTGTACCGGTTCTGCACAGTCACGATCGGCACAGTCTTGCGCGCGCGTTCGACCTCCTCGGGCGAGACCTCCGACAAGCCGATGTGGCGAATCTTTCCTGCGCTCTGCGCTTCTCTCAGCGCGCCTAACGAATCCTCCATCGGCACCGTGGGATCGATACGATGAAGTTGATATAGATCGATGCGCTCAAGTTTCAGGCGCTTCAGACTTTTATCGACACATTGCTTGAGGTACGCGGGGTCACCTTTCGGCACCCACTGATTGGCTCCGGGTCGTATTTGACCGCCCTTTGTCGCAATGACGAGTCCTCTCGGATATGGATAAAGCGCCTCGGCAATGAGCAACTCGTCGGTCTCGGGTCCATAAGCATCCGCTGTATCGATCAAGTTCACACCAAGCTCGACGGCACGCCGCAAAACTTTGCGGGCGTTCTCGCGATCTGGCGGCCAACCCCAAATCCCCTCTCCCGTTAAACGCATGGCGCCAAATCCGAGTCGGTTGACTGGCAAGTCGCCGCCAATCATGAAACTGGAATGATCGCCGGGCGCCGCAGAGCCAAAGAGTCGAGCCGCCCGGCCCGCGAAAAGCGTGGCTCCTCCCGCGAGTGTTGCACGAAGGAAAAACCGGCGGCTTATTCCACTGCAAGCTCGCTCCTGATTGATTCCTGAAAATTCCTCATTCATAGACGCAACGTAAGTTCACACGGAAGTTTTTCACCAATGAAGTTACACATCGCCTGATGTGTTTTAAAAGGATTTGCGTAAGCCTATCGCCACCGCAATTGGATAGTGTACAGCGTCGTAGTTGCTGGACGAAGCCCGCTAATCGACGTTAAGGTGTTCGTTATGCTAACCAGTCAAAAAATCATCGACGCGATCAACGAACAAATCGGATACGAGTTCAGCGCGGAACTACAGTATTACGCGATTGCGTCCCATTTCGCCGCCGAAGCGTTGCCTCAACTATCGCAGCATTTCTTCCAACAGGCAGAAGAGGAAAAAGGACACGCCCTCCGATTTATCAAATACGTGGTCGATGCAGGCGGACGCGTCGCGATCCCGGCGATCGACGCACCCGAAGCCAATTTCAAGACAGCGCGCGACGCGGTGAAATTGTCGCTCGATCAGGAGATTCACGTGACAAACCAAATCAATGGGCTCGTCGAGCTCGCGCGGAAGGAGAATGATTACATCACGATCAATTTTCTTCAGTGGTTTTTGACCGAGCAGCTCGAAGAAGTTTCGTCGATGGATAATCTGCTCAAGATTGTGGACCGCGCTGGTGATAACATACTGCAGGCGGACGAGTACCTGGCGCGCGTTGGCATTAAGACGATGCCTGAGCTTCCTGCAACGTAATTACGTTCGGCGGAGGCTCCGAAAGCATTAGCAAGCAGGATTTGGCAATTCGGCCCTTAGTCGCTACTTCGACCGAAATGACAGTCCGACCCGATGAGCTTCAAGGATCATTTTTCAAAGCAGTCGCCCGACTATGCAAAGTTTCGGCCGCGGTATCCGCAAGAACTATTCGATTATCTGGGAAGCATCGCCCCGAGTCGTCAGCTCGCATGGGACTGCGGCACGGGGAACGGACAAGCTGCAGTTGGATTGACCTCAGTATTCGATCGCGTCATTGCGACTGACGCAAGCGAAAACCAGATCGCGAACGCGCAACCGTCCCAGACAATCGAGTATCGCGTCACGCCCGCCGAGAACAGCGGCTTCGGATCAAAAACGATTGATCTGATCATGGTCGCGCAAGCATTGCACTGGTTCGACCTGGACACTTTTTACGCAGAAGCGCGGCGAGTATTAAAACGCGACGGTGTTCTCGCTGCATCGGCCTACAACTTGTTGCACATTGAACCGGCAATCGATGAGGTGGTAAATCGATACTACTATGAAGTGGTTGGACCTTTCTGGCCGCCGGAACGGAAATTGATTGAGCAGTTCGCCGATATTTGGTTCCCGTTTCAAGAGATCGAGGCGCCGAAATTCGAAATGACAACATTATGGGATCTCGATTATCTCGTCGGCTATCTTCGAACGTGGTCATCGACTCAGCGGTTCATTGCCGCTAAAGGTGGCGATCCATTGGAAGCAATAATTGATGAACTCAGCAGCGCGTGGGGAACTCCGGAACAAACGCGCAATCTCAGTTGGCCATTGACGTTGCATATTGGGGTAAATGACACCCAGTGATGCAAACTCAGACGATTCGAACTCGAAGTCCAACTGGAGCGCTCGGACAGTAGCCTCAACAGTGAAATCCGGCCTAACGAGGCTTCCAAAGTAAGAGCTTGCACTCAATCGGGGTTAGGGAATTAGTGACGATATGAAAATGAAAACCTTTACGTGCACAGTAGCGGCCGGCTGCGTGTTGAGCACCGCAGTATTCGGACAAACGCTTACAATTGCCGGCAGTGTGTGTTCATGTGATAGCAAGCAGATCACAGTGCAAGAAGGAACCCACTACTGGATCATTCAACGCAATCGAGATACGTCGATTACCGGCACGTGTACGCCTGGATCCACCGTGAACGTCCAATGCAAGTCCCCCGACGCGCAACGGAAAGAAGGTTCCTGTCAGGGGACAAGTTCGACACCATCATCTGGTTAGGAAGCTAGGTAGCAGCGTCAGATATCCTCATGGTGCTACGACGCGTTTCCTAGAGCGAAATCTTGGGCGCGGAATTCGTAAAAGCGCTTGAATAGAAACAGCTCCCGGGAGTCTAATCGAGACATGAAGATGAAATCAGCATTCAGTTTATTGGCCGCAGCGAGCCTCGCTTTCAGCAGCGCAGCTTTCGCCGGAGCGAAAACATATGAAGTCAGTGGGCCGGTGCTTGAGGTCAACGATTCAATGATCGTAGTCAAGAAGGGTAACGATCGCTGGGAACTGGATCGTGACTCTAACACCAAGGTTACCGGCGATGTGAAAGTCGGCGACAAAGTTCACATCACCTACACAATGACGGCAAAAGAAGTAGAGGTGAAAGCCGGCAAGAGCGGCAAGAAAGCCGCAGCCAAGGCTGCACCGACGCCATAAACAAACATGACCTTAATCGCCGGATGCGCTTTGCGTGTCCGGCGATTCTCCTGTAGGCGCTGTAGCACAGATCGCTGTGCTACGTCCGCATACGGCCCCCGGGGCCGTGGCTACAATTATTTTCGCCGACTGCCGCCGAGAATCCCTCCCAGCAGGCCGCGAGCGATTTGCCGGCCTAATTGGCTACTCGCGGCGCGCATCGCGCTTTTCGCCATTGAAGTAGCAAAGGAATCGTGAACGCCCCCGCGTGGCCCGATCGTTGGCTGAAACGCGCCAGTAACGGTTCCCAATGCTTCCGCTAGCACTGAAGACTGCGGTCGGTGAGGGGTCGACTCCGCCTCTGGCACGACCGGTGCGCCGGCGCTTTCGGTTTTCTCGGTTGCTCTTGCCTGCAATTTTTCGTAAGCCGATTCGCGATCAATGGCCTTTTCGTAGTGACCCGCCAGTATCGATGAATCGATGATTTGCTTCCGCTGCTCCGGTGTGATTGCACCTACCTGGCTGCGTGGCGGAACGACCTTCGCGCGCTCGACAATTTCCGGACTGCCATTTTCGTCCAGCATAGAAATAAGCGCTTCACCCACCTCAAGCTCGGTGAGCACAGTTTCAGTCTTCAGTTTGGAATTTTGCCGGAAAGTTTCGGCGGCGGCTTTCACCGCCTTCTGATCGCGCGGGGTAAATGCCCGTAAAGCGTGTTGCACGCGATTCCCGAGCTGGCCGAGAACTACCTCGGGAATGTCGAGCGGATTCTGGCTGACAAAGTAAACGCCGACACCTTTGGACCGGATCAGTCGCACCATCTGCTCGATCTTCTGTTCGACTGCCGGCGCGATGTCTGTGAAAAGCAGATGCGCTTCATCAAAAAAGAAGACCAGCTTCGGTTTTTCGGGATCACCGATTTCGGGAAGATTCTCGAATAACTCCGATAGCATCCAGAGCAGAAACGTTGCGTAAACTTTCGGAGATTTTTGCATCAGTTTGTCCGCAGCGAGAATATTGACAACTCCCCGCCCGTTCTGCGTCTGAATCAAATCGTCAAGATTAAGTGCTGGTTCACCGAAAAATTTGTCGGCGCCCTGCGATTCCAGCGCGAGTAGATTGCGCTGAATGGCACCGGCGCTGGCTGCAGAGATATTTCCATACTGCGTTTTGAATTGATCTGCGTTGTCCGCGACGTATTGCAACATTGCACGCAGATCCTTGAGATCGAGAAGAAGCAAACCCTTGTCGTCAGCGATCTTGAAGACCATGTTGAGCACGCCGGCCTGTGTATCGTTCAAGTCGAGCAAGCGGCCTAACAACAGCGGCCCCATTTCCGAAACAGTGGCGCGCACTGGATGACCTTCCTCGCCAAAAACGTCCCAGAACACGACCGGGCACGCTTCGCCGCCGAAATTGTCAATCCTAAGCTCCTTGGCGCGCTCGACGACCTTTGGATTGTTTGCGCCAGGCTGGCTTAATCCAGCAAGGTCGCCTTTAACATCCGCCATGAAAACCGGCACACCGCGGGCACTGAAATTCTCCGCCAGAGTTTGCAGGGTGACTGTTTTTCCGGTGCCCGTTGCGCCGGCTATCAATCCGTGGCGATTCGCCATCTTAGGCAGCAAAAAGATTTGTTCCTTCGATTGCGCGACGAGAATGGGATCGGCCATGTTGCGATTATGATTTTGCCAACGGCACCGCAATTGTCCAGTGATGAGCGGGCACAGGCATTGTGCCTGTATAGCGACCGGGCGTCTCGCCTCGTAGAAGCCTCTCGTGGACCAGCAAGTTACCCGCCGGTCCACAGCAAAAGAGGGTTATGCTTCCCGCAATCAGTACAGATACGGCTTCGAAAGCGGGAATGCGTTCTTGATCAATTCGACACGCGGCTTCGCGTCACCCGCGACCACTACTTCCACGACATCGAAGCGGAACAGAATATCGGGATTGTCCAACATGCGTAGCCACGCCAGTGCGCCGCGTGAGATTCGCTTCTGTTTGGCACGGTCAACCGCCACAAGCGGCCGGCCAAAATCTTCGCGGCTACGAGTCTTTACCTCAACAAAGACGAGCGTGTCCTTATCGCGGCACACGATGTCTATCTCGCCACCGCTGCGTCCACGGAAATTGCGCAAGAGGATTTTGTAACCGCTACGCTTCAGATATCGGCACGCTAATTTTTCGCCGTGCATGCCGCGCCGGAGATGACCGGATTTGGATGATTTCGCCCAAGGCAAGAAACGGTTGCGCCACTGGCTCGAAAGATCGGCGATGGATCGGGCAAGGGCCGAATTCATGGAGCTTCAAGAGATGCAGTTCTGTTCCGTAACCTTTATGCTGACTGAAACAATACTGCGGGAACTGCGCGCAAAAGTCACGCATGATCCGGTCTCGCGTGACCTTCGCGATCACACTCGCCGCTGCGATGCTCAAGCTAATGCAATCGCCATCGATAATTGCGGTCTGCGGTACCGGAAAAGGAATTACCGGCAGACCATCGATTAAGACGTGATCAGGCGGCTCGAGCAGCTCCTGGATCGCAAGTCGCATCGCACGCTGGCTCGCACGCAGGATATTGACGCGATCGATTTCAACGGAATCAACAATTCCCACCGTCCATCGGATTTCAGGATTCGAAACAAGTTCGCAATAGATTTCTTCGCGCAATTCAGGGGCGAGCTGTTTGGAATCGTTCAGACGCCGGTGCCGAAACTTTTCGGGCAGAACTGCCGCGGCGGCAACAACCGGCCCAGCGAGCGCACCGCGACCAGCTTCGTCAATTCCCGCGATCCGCGAGATTCCGGTGACCCGGAGTTTTTTCTCGAAGCGAAATCCGCATCGCCGGTACATCCGCGCAAATCTTCAACAGATTTACGGAAAGTGACAAGTACTACGTGAAAACCAGCAGGAAAATTGCATGACGTCTGGCGGAAACGCGCCCTGCAACAGTCACTCCCTGACCGCTGTCGCTTCCTTGCCTTTGCGGCCGCGGAGATAGTTCAGCTTCGCGCGACGCGCACGGCCTTTTTGTTCGACTTCCAGCTTCGCGATCCGCGGCGAATGCAGCGGAAACACACGCTCCACGCCTTCTCCGTACGAGATTCGGCGCACGGTAAAAGTCTCATTGAGACCGCGGCCTTTGCGTCCGATCACTATGCCGGCAAAAATCTGGATGCGTTCCTTATCGCCTTCTACGACTCGGGTGTGAACTCGCAAACTATCGCCAACAGAAAACTCCGTGACATCGCCTTTCTGCTGCTCTTTCTCAATCGCATCGATGACCTGATTCATAAGCTACTCGCCAGCCGAGCGGCGGCGGGCGCACACTCTCATTCGAAGATGGCACTTTTGCAACTTGAATTCCTGCTACGACGCTTCCAACAGGACCGATTGATGCAGAAATTTCTGTGAAAATCTGCGCAATCTGTGGCTAATTCCATGCTCTCGCGCGCTCGTAGCTCAACTGGATAGAGCGTTGGCCTCCGGAGCCAAAGGTTGTGGGTTCGACCCCCGCCGGGCGCAGGTCTTTCTCACCGACGCTTCTGATGAACCACACTGACTACGGACGTGGAGCGGGGGTCGGCGCAGGCCGCGGTGTGATCCGAGGCCGTGGGTAGGCGTTAGTCTGGGAGTCTGCGTAGCTGTGGCAGTTGCCGTAGCGCTTGCAGTTGGTGTTGGAGTAGCTGTAGGGGTTGGACTTGGGCTCGCGGTTGGCGTGGATGTTCC
>DASTMV010000149.1:0-9364 GCA_035713885.1 Candidatus Udaeobacter sp.
CGGTATTTCGGTAGCCACACCAAATGCACTTTCAAGTCGCTCTTAGTGTGTGCCCCCAATCGGTACTTGCGCACGCACGCAATTTACACTTCACTTCGCCTGAAGGCGAGGGATTTCAACCATCCCCGAAGGGGACATTAAAACAGCGAGGAGCAAGAATCTCTTAGCCATGGCCGAAGGTAGTGATTCGCCACGAGCCAGGCGCCCCAGTACGTTCCGTTGTATCGAATCAGTTTTTATCACCATCGATAAAAGTGGCGAGGCCTCGGGTGTATGTCTGCCACCGAAGTAGACAGTCGACCCTCATCACACGTCTCTCTGTTCAGCAAATAGGTTAGGCTGTTCGTTAGAGTAACTTCCCTTTAGTGTCCTGACCTCTCCTGTCGAGGTCATGTCTAGACACACTTGCCGCACAGTTCAGACAAACGGCCTCAGCGATAATGTTATTAAGGATCCCATTCCACTGTTGGCCGGGCGCTAATTTCCAAGTCGGAATAGAGAGCAACGCGGCCCTCGAAATCGGCGAAGCTGGTCGGCGGAATATCCGACGTAGCGATATATAACGTGCTCGCTGGCGGACGCGTGCCGTACTTGCTAGTGAGGTTTGGCGTGACCCGAACGTTGTGCGCAGGCTTGAGCCCACGATTGAACACGCGCCCGACGAGCCACATTTCCGTACCGGTTGCCTGCAGCACATGGTTGACAATGATCACGTCAGCTTCCGGCCGTGGCGTATCGTTAAACTGATACTTTACCTGGCCAAAGGCAGGTAGCGAAAACGCGAGGAACAATGATATGACGAGTATCCGCTTCATCAGTGCACCCTCCTGGCGTTGCTGCTGCCCCATTACCTTTTCGGTGCGGCGTATTCAAGCGCATCGTGCCCTTTGAGTCACGACTATTTCATCAGAAGAGCTTTTAGATAATTCGTGAATCTGTTATCGAAGCTCGATATGGATTCTCCAAAAGCGGAAGCGAAATTGTGATTATGATCATTGATGTTTCCGAAGAGCCGGAAGTACTCTATTATTGTGGGAAGGCCTTTTTGCTCAATCAGATAATCGACGGCAATAAATGCTTGGCCGTATGTAGCTGGAGGTCCCAATGTGCGTGTCCAAGTGGTCCAATCTGAGTTCATTGCGAGTTGTCCTAAGCTGGGGAATGTTTGATAGGATCTCGCGGTGGCAATGAAACCGAGAACCGTTTCTCGACCCTTCGCGATCGATTCCACAGCCAGGCTATCTGCAACTTTATAACCGACCCATTCGGCGAACCCTTCGGCAAGCCACTGGTCGAAAAGAATGAGTCGGTAATCGACCATTTGTTTCTGGACGAGATGGGTGAGTTCGTGAGCCAATATGCGTAGCTGTTCTGAGCGTGGAGTTTTAGAAAATCTCCATTCATTCACGAGCACTTTTTTGTACATCGCTAGTGCGACAGAAGTGACCGCAGATCGTTTGGCTCCAAACAAAACTGTTTCTCCGCTTAGCTCGTTAGCTCTGGGCCCAAGTTGTTGTCGCAACCGCTCTAAATCTTCTTGGGCCTCCTGCATTACACCTGCTTCAAAGGAAGCTTGGGACGAATAAAAGGTCACAGAACCGTGAAGAGCGGGCAGCTTTAAGTCCGTAATCATGACGGACGTAATGGCAGCCAGCGTCTTGTCGTAATCATCGGGCTGATAATCTATCTTCCAGCTAGTCTCTATAGATGCTGGAATTATGAGTACGCGGGGGACAGTAGTGCAACCCTGCAGAATCACTAGGAATGTGCAAAGGTAATATGCGAGATGACGCAGGTCCTGGTAAAAGCGCAGGACTAGCGGTTGCTCTGTGTTGCTTTGTTTAAAGTCGGCATCGTGCAGGGCTGGCGTCAAAAAGAGCGATAATTCGGTATAGCGTTTCATTTTTTCGACCCCGATTTTTAAACGGCAGCAGATCGAATTCTTATCAGGTAACTAACTTGAGTCGGCTACGTTTTGGTTGCTGTCTTAGATCGACCATATTCATGATCAGTGCAATTCCTGAAGTGATGAAATCAAATGCTATTCCCGCCTAATCGCTCGCGGCCGAAAATAAACGCACCTGTAGTCATCGTTCCTCTTGTTCATATTCATAAAACTCGGCTAAGGGAATTCCGAAGTGGTGCGCGACGTCAGCTGTACTTTCAGGCTCAGCGGAACTAATCGAGCGTTCGCTCATAAGCCGAATTAATCCAATGAGTGCCGCTTTGGACCCCGCGTTTTCCTTACGCCGTGGAAAATGGTACGCCCAGAAGTCTTTAATGGCGTCGTCATCTACGGTGCAATCGGTGCTGCCCTTGCCTCTGAATTCAATTGAAATATCGGAAGGTACTATTTTTGTCACAAGTCACTGACTCCTTACGGTTCGGAGCTCGATATAAATATTTCATTGCGCTGTTGAGCAACGGAGATGCCAGTTGGCAGGGATGTTGTAAGTGATTGAGCTGGCAAGCTCGCCGAGAATTCGATTAACGCGGGTAGTGCTTTCTGCCGGTGGGCTTTCAGACACCGTGTGAAATTAAACACCATCCGTTCCCGTCGGTGGATCGGCGGAGTTTGCTATAAGCTTGTGGTTTGTATGAGCCGTCGCGAAGCGCTGCAATTTGGCATTTGCTTTGCCATGAATCATTGAGCTATTCCCAGGCTCAAGGAAAAGACGAGCATGACAGCTTGCCAGCAGAAGAATGTTGGTTCACTCCAGTGAGAGCTATCGAGCGAGAACGCATAAAAAGTGTCCGCCTGGCCTTTGTCACATTTGTAATGGCGTTGATCCCGTGCCTCGCCGAGCCGCAGACTCGAGTAGAGCCGGTGCGCATCGGTATATTGTCTGCCGGCACGGATTCAGCGAAATCGTTCAGCGATTCACTGCAGCAATTAGGCTATGTAGAAGGACAGAACATCATCCTCGATCATCGATCGGCCGAGGGGAATCTCAATTTGCTGCCTTACCTGATTGGCGAATTGCTGCGCCTCAAACCCGCAGTAATCGTCGCCAGCGGTCCCACAGCCACGGCCCCGACAATAGCCGCCACCAGAATGGTTCCGATTGTAATGGTCGATGGTGGAAATCCTATCTCGCGCGGTTTTGTGGAGACTCTTGCGCTGCCGGGTGGCAACGTCACTGGCATTTCCGGCACGACGAGCACTATTGACGGGAAACAGCTGGAACTGCTTAAGGATGCTTGCCCCTCTATCTCACGAGTAACGGTGCTCAACGGGATCAACAACCCTGGTTTGATTAGCAGATATGAGCGCGTCGCCAAAGCCTTGGGAGTGATGGTTGACTCTGTAGAGCTGCAGGACGGCATTGATCTCGAACGGGCTTTTGCCAGAATCAGCGCCGCACAGCCCCATGCCCTCATCACTGCGCGCAATTTCTTAACGCTCCGCTACTCCCGTGAGATCGCCGATTACGCGCTGCGAATGCGCTTGCCGTCGATGTTTGGCTCACGGGGCTTTGTCCAGGATGGCGGTCTGATGTCGTACGGACTGAATACCCGCCGGTCGTGGCAGCGCGCCGCGATTTTCGTGGACAAGATTCTCAAAGGCGCAAACCCGGCTAGTTTGCCCGTAGAGCGCCCGCTGTTTGAACTGGTGGTCAATCTACAAACCGCCAACAAAATCGGCCGCATCATTCCTCCCGAGATTCTCCTGGAAGCGAATGAAGTGATTAAGTGAAAGGAGGATCCATATTCTCAATTTTCGGAAACGGTTTTACGGGCGCGCGCAGAAGCCGCTGGTGCGGCATTATTTTTTCACCTCTCTGTGTCTCATCGGCTTTGGCTTAGTCAGCAGCGGTCTCGTTGAGATCTATTTTCGCTATCGGGAAAGCTGGGATTCCTTCGGCGCTGTACAGAAGGAGGTAACGGCCAGCGCAACGGCGAAGATCGAGCAGTTTGTTGGCGAGATTGAACGTGCGATCAAAGCTGCCACGCGGACCCGCGAGATCGTCCAAGAAGGACTCTCTCCGGAATATCATTGGGAATTGCGACGGTTGTTGGTCAATGTGCCGGCGATAACCGAGGCAACCGCATTTGATCTCTCCGGCGCCCGGCGCGCAACGGCAAGCCGATCTGAAGCCGTAGCGGTTGAAACCGATCTCACACCATTGGATCCGCAGGCACTCGAGGCTGCTCGCCGCCGGTTATCCTACTTTGGACCGGTGCATTTTCCCGACGCGCTCGGTCCGGCTATGACTCTCGCCGTTCCGATGGAGCGTTTCGCCGGTGAGGTTATCGGCGTAATCCAAGCGGAAATCGATCTCAGCCAGGTGCGAGACGTGATAGCAAATGTTCACGTGGGCACGGCCGGCCATGCGTTTTTGGTTACCCGTGCAGGCGAATTGATTGCTCACTCTGACACAAAGCTGAGACTCGCCGGGCGAAACTTCGCCCACGTCGAACAAGTAAGGGCGGCAATGGATGCCATCGCTGCGGGGTCGCCTGCAAGTTCAGCCATCCGAAGAAATATACAAGGCGAAAGAGTATTTACGCATTATGCGCTGAGCCCGCAGCTGAATTGGATTGTGTTCACCGAACAACCCGCGGCGGAAGTCTACGGCCCGTTGTATCGGTCGTTGACGCAGACTTCCGTGATGCTACTGGTCGGTTTGGCGCTGGCCCTCTATGCCACTTATCGTCTAAGGTTTAGGGTCGTACGACCGCTGGAGACTCTGCGCAGCCAGGTCGAGCGCATAAAGGAAGGCGATTTTTCTGCCCGTGCCAATCTCGTTACCGGGGATGAAATCGAAGATCTCGCGCGCGAGTTCAACAATATGGCCGCATACCTGAAAGAGGCGCAATCGAATCTGGAGCAACGAGTAGTCGAACGCACTGAAGAACTATCGATTGCGAATCGCAAACTGCAACAAGCGAGCGAGCACAAATCGCAATTTCTAGCGAGCGTCAATCACGAATTGCGTACACCGGCAATTGCCGTGATCGGTTACGGTGATTTGATTCTGCAAGCCACCGAAGGGCGGATCCCGCCATTGCAGCGCGATAATCTCATAGACTTGCTGCATAATGCCCGTAAACTGCTGGATCTGATCGACAGTCTACTCGATCTGGCCAGGATCGAAGCTGGGAAAATGGATATTTTGACTGAACCAACGAACATCGCGGAACTTATCAGCTCTGCCGCAGCTACGGTGGAGCCGCTTGTAACCAAGGATCGCGTGCAGATCGTGAGTGATGTCGAACTCGACATGCCGATCTTTTATACAGATCGTGAGAAACTCAGACAAATCATCCTCAATCTTTTGGTAAATGCGGTCAAGTTTACCGAACGCGGAGAGATCAAAATACGTGCGGTCCAGCAAAACGGGGCACTCTGCCTCGCGGTTTCAGACACGGGCGTAGGAATTGCCGAGGAAGAGTTCGATCGCATTTTTGAGCAATTTCATCGCGGGCAGATGCAAAGCGACAAAACTCGACCCGGAAGCGGCCTCGGCCTCGCCATTGTAAAAAAGCTCGCAATGCTTTTGGGCGGAGTGGTCACTGTCGAAAGTACGGTGGGTGTCGGCTCGACATTTACCGTCGCGGTCCCGCTGACACGTCGGAGCGAGGAACGTTTAGTCCCTATGGAGCGTCACGGATGAACGAAAAGATTCTGATCGTCGACGATCAGCAGTCCAATCGTAATATCCTACAGCAGCAATTGACCTTGAAAGGTTACGTGGTTGATACGGCCAGCAATGGCAAAGAGGGCATCGAACGAGCGCAGGCGGGCCGCCCGGATTTGATCATTCTAGATTTCATGATGCCTGGGTTAGGCGGTGTGGACGTGCTCAAGGAGCTGCGCAGGCGAGACAACGATGCTCCTGTAATTATGCTCACGGCATACGGCACGGTGGATCGAGCTGTGGAGACGATGAAGGAAGGCGCTTATGATTTTATTACCCGGCCGGTAGATCCCGACCGCATGGCGCTGGTCGTGAAAAACGCGCTGGAGCGGCAGCGACTTAAGCGAAAAGTCGAAAACCTTTCGGAGGAAGCCGGCCAACGGTATCAGTTAATAATCGGTGAAAGCCCCAAAATGAAGGAGGTGGTCGAAGTCGCTCACAAGGCGGCTGAGGGCCGATCCACTGTACTGCTACTCGGCGAAAGCGGCACGGGAAAAGAAATTTTTGCCCGGAACATTCACAATTGGAGCGCGCGAAAAAATGAACCATTTGTCGCGATCAATTGCGTCGGTATGTCTAAGGATCTCCTCGAAAGCGAGCTCTTCGGCCATGAGCAAGGCGCTTTTACGGGAGCACTGAAGCAGAAACGCGGCAAGCTTGAGATCGCCAACGGCGGCACGGTATTTTTCGACGAGATCGGCGATATTTCCCAGGACTTACAAGCCAAGCTGTTACGCTTTCTTCAGGAACGGGAATTCGAACGGGTGGGCGCCGTGACGCCGATCTCCGTTAACGTCCGCGTGATCGCAGCGACCAATCGCAATCTGGAACGGGCTCTGAAACACGGCACTTTTCGCGAAGATCTTTATCATCGTCTCAATGTCATTCGTATTCGCCTGCCCGCATTGCGCGAACGGAAGGAGGACATCCCAGCTTTGGCCCGTCATTTTTGGCAGAGGATCACGGCTGAAACGGGACAATCAGCTGCGCCACTGACCGATTCGTCGATCGAAACATTGATGGCGCACAGTTGGCCGGGTAATGTTCGCGAGTTGGCAAACGTCATCGAGCGCTCAGTTGTGCTCGGTGCGTCGTCTACCATCACGCCCGATGAATCGACTCGCCGAGTCGATGCCATTCAAACCTTTCAATCATTGTCCTATCGCGACGGCGTAAATCATGCACGCCGAGAACTTCTTCTCAGGGCGCTGGCACAAACTCAGGGCAATCGTACAGCCGCAGCTAAGCTGCTTGGATTAGAAGGCAAATATTTTCTGAAATTGATAAAATCGCTTCACATTGAATAAATCTTAAGGGATACGGGATTGACAGCCGTGGCCTCAGCTTCAATATCAAATGGCGCACTGCGGGCTTTCGACCCGATGGCACGGGCGGATCGCGTGATTCGTTGGGCGCGAGCTGTAGGGCATGAGGCATTCGCGGAAAATTGAATATGGAACTTTTGCCGTATGGCAGTGCGAACAGAAGTATTCCGTGACCATCCGTGCAGCCAATCTTAGTGACGTAGCTGGTGTTGCCAAAGTGCATATCGAGAGCTGGCGCACAACCTACAAGGGCATCGTCCCAAAAGAATTTCTCGCCAGCCTCTCCTATGAGCAGCACGAGGAATTGTGGTGCCAGGTCCTTAAAAATCCGAGCCGCTGAAAATTCGTCTTTGTCGCGGAAGATCAGCGCGAACAGATAGTCGGATTTATCTCAGGTGGACCAGAGCGTACCGGCGAGACTCCGTATACGAGCGGACTCGATGCCATTTACCTGCTTGCCCCATATCAAGGTCAACGCATTGGCCGCCACCTCGCAGTCACCCTTGTGAACCGGCTGATACAGGAAGGTATGACGTCGCTGCTCGTCTGGGTGCTGGCTACGAACCCAGCGCGGAAGTTCTATGAAAGACTTGGTGGTCAGTTGGTTTATGAAACGCCAACGACCATTGCCGGGGCATCGCTCATTGAAGTCGGTTATGGTTGGATGGATTCCCGCATTCTTATCGAGCAGGCGGGAAGTACATCTACGTGGTAATTGGATTCGACCAGGACGGTCATCAAAACTTCTTCCGGTCGTACCTAGAGATGCCGCTCCTACGTGCCAGCTACGCTCTCGCTGCTGGAGCACCAGCACCGAGCAACCTACTCGGTCACTCTGGCTGTTGAAAAAGTAACGCACTTGTCACGGCATCTGTGTTACCGGCCTATTCGATTTCCAGCATCCTGATGCCGACCCCAAGATCGGGTAAGAGATTGAGCACCTTCTCTCGGTCAGTGATTTTTACTAGGGGCGTGATGGTGAGTCAACCATTCTTTCAGGCAGTGCTGCTCACTCTGCTTACCACGATCTTGTTCGAGACATCGTTGGTGGGCGCACAGGCCGATCGTGCACCAAATGTTCTGCTCTCTCCTTCATCAGTCCGAGTCCTGTTCGTGGCCGAATCGGATAGCTACACCACCGCGGCACACGAATACACTGCCATCTGGCAGCGCGAAGGGTCGCGCATTGTCGCGACCATGGAGCAGGTCTCAGGCATTCGCTTCGACTCTCCACCATACGCGGACACGGCGATCACGGCAATTGTCTTCGAGGGCGTCAGCCAGTCGGGATATCGCGACAGGCCGATACGCCTCCGCGCCAGCTATCCAGAGCCGACCAAACGGGCGACGCTTGTGCATGAACTGGGACATCGCCTGCAGGTAGGGATTGCCCGTGGACACGACGAGCACGAGGTCCTGTTTCTGTGGCTGTACGACGTATGGGTCGCCTTATGGGGTCAGCAGTTTGCCGACGAACAGGTCCTCGTTGAGAAAGCACGCCGTGGACCATATCCCCGCGCGTGGGACGCAGCACTAGCGCTGAGCGCCACCGAGCGCGCGGCGAAGTTCCGCAGATTGAGGGAGCAGAACGCGTCACCACACTAAGGCGGCCGCCAGAGACATATGGCTCTCGACTACTCATTTCACTATCACACCAGCCCGTGAGCGCCTTGTTTTTGCAGCAGATTGAATCGCACCCGGCACGAGGATTACCAATTCTCGTAGAGGATGTAAGCAAAAGATATTACAGGTGAATTTCTCCACTTTGCCATTACTTTGCTAGAAGAAAAACCAGCCGAAAAACGAATCCATTCACGTCTGACAGATCGAATCCCGCCAATTCACGCGCAAAAACCCTGCTCAGCCGCTATTCTCTAGCGCATGGCAGGCATACGCGGCAGATACGGCCCACCCGGTAACCAGGAACGGTTTTAGATAGGCTTTTGTTGGGACACAACTCAGCGCGTTAGGAAGCAGGCTTATTTGCGTCGCGAACCTGCGGGCCCGGCGAATGGCAATCTGAGCCTACCCTGCCAGGGTGTGCTGCAGCGCATGTCCGGTTTGATTGCGTCTCTCAGTTGTCGGTCCAGTAACCCGGCTGTAAAACTTGCACACCGTATCCGCCGTCTACCCAACGCGGCTGGACGTACCTGCCTTTGTGGACTGGTTGTTGGGCTTGCATGATCACGGTTGGTTGAGGCTGTTCAACCGTAATCACTCCACCATCTCCATTAAAGAATCCGTCTCCATCGAAGAAGCCGCGACGGCGAAAACCATGCAACTGCGTTCGTTGCCCCGGACGCGAAACACGGAAATTGGTTTGCTGCCCGACTGGAGGCGAAACAAGGAACCGGCCCGAACTGGCACGGAAGCCTCGCGCATTAGTATGGAATCCCC
>DASTMV010000150.1:0-19633 GCA_035713885.1 Candidatus Udaeobacter sp.
TCCAGAGTTTCCTCGATTATCCACCGATGCAAAGGGGCGCAAGTTTCAACCTCGATGCTGTGAAAGCCGAGATGGCGAAACGGATGGCACAGGCGGAGGCTGCCGCTAAAGGCCCCGGCCAGTAACAGCAATCCTATTTACGGCCGGCAGTTGCAGCGGCCGCCTGCCACTCCGCAACGAGACAGAAAAAAAGGATAGAAAATGAAGGACTCCAAGCAGACCACGAAACTTTATCCTCTATTGCTCGCAGTTATCGGTCTGTTCATGCTGGGCGCGGTGGCGGCTGCGGCTGCTGAAGAGAGCACGCCACCAAAGAAATCCGCGGTCGGCTTTTCGTTTGAGTTAAAGCAATGGCTGAGCTTTACGAGGTTTTATTGGAAAGTCCAGCCGCCAAAGGAGGAATACGAACTACCTGCTTGTTGATGTTCAACCCGGGCAGGAGACGAAGTTCACGCTGAATCGTTTTCGGCCAGGGTCAGCCGAACCGTTCGCAAGCGTCGAGTTGTTCAAGTGATCCAGATGAAAAGTGACATAGCTATAGCTTCCCATCTCTCGAAGATGTTCGGAGGCGATGTACAGTGGACACACTGCTGGAAAGGCTTTGGGAGCTTGGGTGGTGCTTACGTTTTTGTGGCCATCGCCACACGCGGGTTTGCCCGATACAAAAGTCAGCTCCCTTCGCTGGGAACAGTCAACATAGAAACTAACTAACAAAAAGGAGAAAACCATGTTATGAAACGAAAACAATTAACGCAATGGATTATTGTGTTGTGCGCCACGTTTGTCGGAGCAGCCGCCTCAGGGCAGGGTAAAAAGCCTAACATCCTATTCATCATGGGAGACGATGTTGGCTGGTTCAACGTCGAGCCATACCATCAGGGCATCATGTCCGGCAAGACGCCTAGCCTAATGCGACTCGCCAGCGAAGGTATGCGGTTTACCGACTACTATGCCGAAGCAAGCTGCACGGCAGGACGTGCAAACTTCATCACTGGAGAGATTCCGCTGCGGACCGGTTTAACCACGGTCGGTCAAGCCGGTGCCGATGTGGGCATCCCGATGCAAGCTTGTACGCTTGCTACCGCTCTCAAGGCTCAAGGCTATGCCACCGGCCAGTTCGGCAAAAATCACCTTGGGGACTTGAACAAATACCTGCCAACGCTGCACGGCTTCGATGAATTCTTCGGTTACCTGTACCACCTCGACGCGATGTCTGACCCGTATTGGTATTCGTTTCCCATTGATGAGGACTACTATAACAAATTCGGTCCGCGAAGCCTTGTGCATTGCTGGGCCCAGGATACGGATGACTCGACAGTGATGCCGCGCTGGGGGAAAGTCGGCAAGCAAAAGATCGAAGACGACGGGCCGCTGCCGCCGTTCCCGGATATGTCCAACGTGCCTAACATGCATGACCTGCCGTTCCTTAAAGCCAAGTACAACATGACGACCTTCGATCCGGTACTGGTCAAGGCCTCATGCGACTTCATGGACAAGGCCAAACAAGGGGGCAAGCCGTTCTTCGTCTGGCATAACACCACGCGTATGCATGTCTGGACATTTCTTTCGAAAAAGTATAGCTCGATGCAGAATAGCAAGACCAACTACGGTTTGGAAGAAGCCGGCATGGCCGATATGGACGACAATATTGGTGCGCTGCTAAAGCACCTGGATGACATGGGCGAAGCGGATAACACTATCGTCATATTTTCGACGGACAACGGCGCTGAGACCTTCACCTGGCCTGACGGCGCCAATACCCCCTTCAAAGGCCAGAAGGGAACCGCCTATGAAGGCGGATTTCGGGTACCGTGCATCATCCGCTGGCCGGGCCACATTAAGCCGGGCACAGTTGAGAACGGGATCTTCTCCGGGTTGGATTGGTTCCCCACGTTGTGCGCTGCTGCCGGTAATCCGAATATTGGCGACCAATTGTTAAAGGGGGTGAAGCTTGGAGACCGAAACTACAAGAATCACCTCGACGGATATAATCAAATGGATCTGCTCGAAGGTAAGGGCCCCTCCAAGCGGCACGAGTTGTTCTACTTCGCGGGACCGAAGCTTGGCGCGCTCCGCGTCGATGACTTCAAGTTCCAGTTCTTCGAGCAGCCGCAGGGTTGGCCAGGACCGAAGATCGACACGGATATGCCGTCCATCATCAACATTCGACAAGACCCGTTCGAACGTTTCCCGATGGTCGCCGGCGAAACGGCGCTGACCGGTGCGTTTGGCTATGGCAATGATTTTTACGCCCGTGAATTCTGGCGTTTCGTCCTCGTGCAGGAGTACGTCGGAAAGCTCGCCATGACTGCGATTGACTACCCGCCAATGCAGGCTCCGGCTTCCTTCAACCTCGACGCGGTTAAACAAAAGATCGATCAGACGATGAGGGATCACGAAGGGCAATAGAGAAGATGATCTGCACAGCTGGCGGTCAATTCTGGCCGTCAGTTTTGCTTCTTAATGCCAATCCCGCCACCGGCATTTTGAGAAAAATGAATTTACTAAAGAAAAGATTGTTTAACCGGTCTCGAAGTAGGTAGAACGAAGACCATGAAGAAGTGGGGAACCGACAAATCCGTTTTGCTATGTTTGGTAACACTGCTCTTTGGCAGTTTAAGAATTCTTTTTGCAGGGGAGGAACCGCTCAGTAGCGAAAAGGATTACTCGAAAGAGACTGTGCCAGTAGAAAAGAGCTGGTGCGAAACTCCGCCACCATGGGAAATTCGGGTCGGTGCTCCTGGTTGGATGGCGGGTATATCCGGCGATAGTGGAGTACGGGGAATCACCGACTCCGCCGATGTCACCTTTAGCCAGCTTTTCCGGCATCTGACTCATGTCCCCCTCGTGCTCAGTGCTGATCTTCGCTATAAGCGATGGGAGCTTTTTGGAGACGGCCAGTACATGGAAGTAGGCGCTTCCGCTAGTCTTCCCGGATTACTCTTTACCAACGCGAACCTTCACCTTAAAGACGGATTCGCGGAAGGTTTTCTGGGTTATCGGCTGATCAACTGCGATAAGGCGGCCCTCTCTCTCTTTGCCGGCGCGCGTTATAATTATGAGGGAGTTGACCTTAGCATATTTGATAACGGCGATGCGCGCCTCGCTCGCCTTCGTGAATTGCTGGGAATCCGCAAGAAGCTGGACGCTTCTGGATCGATCGATTGGGTGGATCCTGTTATCGGAGCTCGTGGGAAAGTGAAGATCTGGAAAGCAATATCGCTCTACGCTGAGGGTGATGTTGGCGGATTTGACGCCAATTCCGACTCGGCTTTTGCGATCCATCGTGACGGCCGGACGCTCGTGAGAACGCCGATATCAAGTGAGGATTGGGCCTATCAGGTGCAGGGCGGTCTGGAAGCTCAAGTAAGCCGGTGGTTTTGGGTGCAACTCGGTTGGCGTTGGCTGCGCACTGATTACGTCTCTGGCGGCTTTACCAATAAGACTGACTTGAGTGGGCCGTTTGTTCAGGGGGGTGTGAATTTTTAAAGTCGACTCGGCCTTTAACGACCGAGTACAAATGAACGTCAAGGAAGAAGGAAGGAAATAAAAGCACATCGCAAAGTGGTCCTTGTTAGTCTCGTGCTGATCCCACTGGGATTCCCAGCTACAGCTACTCGAGCCCAGGATCCATTGCCCTCATGGAACGACGGCCCAGCCAAGCAAGCGATCTTCGAATTCGTTAAGCAGACGACCACTCAAGGTAGTCCGCAGTTCGTACCACCTGAAGCGCGCATTGCTACATTCGATCAGGACGGGACTCTCTGGGTCGAGCACCCGATTTACAGCCAGGTAATGTACTGCCTTGAGCGGGTACCAGATTTACTTAAGGCCAAGCCAGAATTAAAGAACACGCCACCTTTTAACACCGTACTCGAATTGCTGCATGGCGACCGGGCCGCGATGGAGAAACTCAACCAGAAAGACTTCGAAGTAATCGCCGCTGCCACGCTTACCGGTATGAGCGTTGAGGACTTCAAAGCTGAAGTAAAGAGATGGATTGGAGAGGCCAAAGATCCGCGCTGGAAACGCTCGTACACAGAGCTGACGTATCAGCCGATGCAGGAACTATTACGATACCTGCGCGCCAACGGTTATAAGACCTATATCGTCACCGGAGGTGGACAGGACTTCGTGCGCATGTACGCAGAGCAGACGTATGGCATTCCGCCTGAACAAGTGGTCGGCACAGCCGCCGAGACGAAATTCGGCTATGACAAGAGCGGCAAGCCGTTCCTGACGAAGGAACCGAAGCTAATGCTAAACAATAATAACGGAGGCAAACCCGAAGGTATCTACTTTATGATTGGCCGTCGGCCAGTCGCTGCGTTCGGTAACTCGACTGGCGACCAGCAGATGCTCGAATACACCAAAGCCGGCGACGGCGCCCGGCTCGCGATGCTTGTATTGCACGACGACGCAGAGCGGGAGTACGCGTACGGACCAGCTCAAGGATTGCCAGCCTCCAAGGTGGGCACATTCACGCAAGCATTATTCGACGAGGCAAAAAAGAATGGCTGGACAGTCATCAGTATTAAGAATGACTGGAAGACCATTTTCCCTTTTCAGACTAGATGAGCGCCCGGCGAGATTTATGCCTCTACCTGTTGCGCGAGCATTTCCCAGGTACCGAGTGCTTGTCGAGACATAACTAAATTGATTCAACCTTCTATGAAATTCGTTAATGTTTCTTTGTTCCAGTGCACGGTTGTTGTAGGGGCGTTTTTCGTCTCTCCAAGTGATGGCACAGCCCAATCTCCGATGGGATCCAATCAATCGGCCAGTTCAAGTTGGCCACGAGAGAAATACAGCAACGGAACTCGGCTTATCATTTATCAACCCCAGGTTGATGACTGGAAGAACTTCCAGGACCTCAGCTGGCGAATGGCGGTTTCGCTTACGCCCAAGAGCGGCAAAACTGTGGTGGGTGTGGTGGAAATGAAGGGAACGACAAGCGTGGATAACGTCGACAAGCTTGTCACCATCTCGAATCTGCAGATCACAAACACATATTTTCCCTCATTGGACAAGGCAACGGCAGATAAGATGGAACAAGCGTTCAAAAGTTTTGTGCCACCAACCTTCCAGATTTCGCTGTTTCATTTAATCGCGTCTACGCCTAAGAAGGAGCCCCCGGCAGGTGTTCAGTTGAACAACGATCCGCCTAGGATCTTTGTTGGCTACCGTCCGTCGATTCTGTTGAGTGTGAATGGCGAGCCCGTTCTCTCAGAGGTTCCCAATACGAGCCTAAAGTTTGTTGTTAACACAGAGTGGCCGCTATTTTTTGAACAAGCCACTTCCACCTACTACCTTACAGTTGGTCAACAATGGCTGAGCGCCAGCAAACTCGATGGTCAATGGTCGCCTACCAGGAAGTTGCCGGCCGACATGTCCAAGGTGCCGCACGATAAACAGTGGAGCGCGCTCAACAAGCTTATACCGCCCCCGGCAAATCCGAAGAGTGTAACTCCGGACGTTTTTTACAGCGACAAGCCGGCTGAAATCATTCTATTCGACGGCCAACCCGTTTACACGCAAATTCCGAATACTCAGCTTGAGTATGCAACGAACACAAGCAGCGTCGTGTTCGTGTACAAACCGACGCAGCAGTTCTATTATTTGACTGCCGGCCGATGGTTCAGCGCGGCTGACCTGCAAGGTCCATGGACTTACGCGACACCTAATCTCCCTGCTGATTTCGCCAAAATCCCATCGAGTAGTCCAGCGTCGGCAATCCTCGCTACAGTTCCGGGAACCGAGGAAGCGAAAGATGCAGTATTGCTGGCCCAGGTTCCGACGACAATGACGGTCAAACCCACAGAGGCCGCGGCTAAGGTGAAGGTCGCCTATGCTGGTGATCCTAAGTTTGAGCCGATCAAGGGAACCTCCATGCAGTACGCCACGAACACCGCTGACAAGGTGATTGAGCTGGAAGGTACTTATTACCTTTGCCTTCAAGGTGTATGGTTTATGGCTCCTACCGCCACCGGTCCGTGGTCGACCTGCATGTCGGTTCCAACGGAAATCTACACGATCCCTTCGAGTTCCCCTGTTTATAACGTGACCTACGTTACCCAAACCGCGAACCCCGATGGCACTGTTACGTCGAATTACACGGCAGGATATCTCGGGAGCTTCATTCTGGGTGCCGCCACGGGAGCCATTCTAGCTGACGGAAGTGGTTATTGGTGGCCGCCATACTGTAGCGCGGGTTATTATTATCCCTGGCCCGCGACATACTGTGGCGCGTACTACGGCTACGGTTATCATTACGGCACGCCGTATTACGACTACAATACCGGAGCGTATGGCTGGCATGGAAGTGCTTATGGTCCGTACGGATCTGCGAGTTGGGGGGCTGGTTACAATCCTTATACAGGCACGTACGCTCGAGGCGGTACTGTATCGACTCCTTACGGCACCAGAAGTGCAGCACAAGCGTATAATCCGTACACCGGCACTTATGCGCAGACGCGACAAGGCTCGAGTCCCACAGCCCAATGGGGCAGCTCGTATGTGTCGCGAGGAAACCAGAGCGCTACCACAGGCCATTACTCGACTGCTAATGGAACTGTAGCAGGGGCTTCAACCTCGAAAGGTGGAAAAGCTGCCGGAGCGAGTACTGCGTGGGGAAACACCGCTGCTGGTAAGACCGCGAATGGCAATATGTATGCCGCACACGATGGCAATGTTTATAAGAACACTGGCAACGGTTGGGAGAAGTACGACAATGGGAGTTGGAATTCCGTGAACAAGCCCCAGCCAAACTGGCAGGGCGCAGAGAATAGTCAGCAAAAGACAGGAAGCGAATCCTATCAGCAACGAACGTCGTCCGAAGCGAGCAGCTCCAATCATTCTGCTGAAGGCAGCTCTGATCGCTCCAATGGCGAATTCAACCGATCCAAAGGCGGAAGTGGGTCCGAGAACTTGGATCGCGAGGCTCAAAATCGATCACGCGGCGATTTTTCGAACCAGCGCTTCCAGGGTTTCCAGCGCAGCGGCTTTGACCGCGGCGGCGGCGGGGGTTTTGGCGGATTCGGTGATGACCATTTTGGCGGCGGCGGATTTGGTGGCGGTGGCGATCGCTTTGGCGGCGGCGGCTTCGGTGGTGGTCGCTTTGGCGGATTCGGAGGCGGCGGGTTCAGAGGCAGACGGTAACAATTAAGGTCTTGAATTCACTTCTAATTTTCCATACAACCAAAACTCAACCAACAACTCAAAAGAACATATGAAGAAACTGCTAAAACTAACAACTATCGTAAGTGCCGGAGCTGTTCTGATATTGATGGCGGCCTGTCAGACAACCGGTACCAGCCAAAATATGGCTCAACAGGAGGCGGCGCTCGCTCAATCGGGATTTAAAGTGATAACAGTCACGACTCCAAAGCAACAACAGGCTGTGAGTGCATTACCCGAAGGCAAGGTCTCTCCCGTGAAATATAACGGCAAATTGTATTATGTATATCCCACAGCGACGAAGGATAAGATCTACGTCGGCCGAGAAAAGCAAGCTAACGCCTATAACCAGAAGGTGGCAGCGGCGCAGCAGAGCCAGCCCGGTCAACAGACCATGAATCCAGCGCCGACGATGACGTTTCAGGGGCATGGCCAACATCAAATTGTTGCCGAGCAATTCGATGGCTTTGGGCCAATGGGTACCGCGGCCATGGGCGATTGGTAAGAGCAGCGAAGATCAAATCGACTCGACGGGTTCGGATGCGCCAATAGCAATTAATCTTAAACACAGTCTTATCCTGTACAACTAAAAACCTAACCAGATCTACTCAAAGGAGAAATATATGAAAAAGCTATTAACACTAACAAGCGTCGCTGGTATTGGTGCGGTCCTGACGATAATAGCCCCACACGAAGCAACTGCCGCCAGCGGGAGTGAAATCTCCAGAAAAGAGGCCTTGCTCGCGCAGTCGGGTTTTAAGGTCATAACGGCCACGACTCCGAAACAGAAGGAGGCAATTAACGGGCTTGCCCAGGGCAGGTGTTCGGCCGTGACGTACAACGGAAAGCTGTTCTACGTGTTTCCCACTACGACGAAGGATAAGTTTTACGTTGGGAAACAAAAGCAATTCAACACGTACAAGAATGCCATCAAGAATGCTATCGCTGCCAAGCGGGCCAGCAAGGCAGCGATGTAATCTTCAACGCACCTAAAAAACATCAACCAACGCACCAAACCAAAACATATGAAAAATCTAATGACATTAGCAGGTATAGTTAGCATCGGTGTGGTCCTGGCATTAATATCCGCTTGCGACACTACTGGCACTGGCGCGGGTGTAGCAAGCCAGGGACAGACAGCTGCCACAACCGGTGGTCAACCCGGCCAACAGCTGATAGCAGGACAGTCTCTCTACCCTACTTTAGAGACCGCTGGGCCCGACCACATCGAAGTGCAGCAGTTCGGTGGATTTGGCCCGATGGGCACTGCGGCCATGGGAGATTGGTGAGCAGCGGCGCACGACGCGGGACAGATGAAAAAACGGTCAGCTCTAACAAGCATCGCCGGCCTGGGAGCCGCCCTGACGCTAATGGCAGCGTGTCAAACCGTGACTACGAACGACGCAGAGCTCGTTGCGTCCAAAAAGGAGTTCTTGCTTGCCCAATCAGGGTTCAAGGTGATCACAGTCACGACTTCCAGGCAGCAACAGGCGATTAACGGGTTAACCCAATACAGGGTCTCGGCCGTAAAGTACAACGGCAAATTGTATTATGTGTTTCCCACCGCAAAAAAGGATAAGATCTACGTCGGGAAACAAAGGCAATTCAATGTCTACAAAAAGGCGCTCGCGGGGCAGCAAGCCAATCAACAGGCTCAGTCAGGTCAGCAAGTAATGAATCCCGCGCCGACATTTACATACGAGGGGGCAGGACCCGAGCACATCGATGTTGAGCAATTCGATGGCTTTGGTCCCATGGGTACCGCCCAGTTAGGAGATTGGTAAAGCAAGGAGCATTTGAACGGATGGCGGACAACGCGCTGGGCTGAAAGGCTCAGCGAAGCGCTGGTCTGACGCGCCAAGTGCTTCGTAGAAGGGTAAGCACGCGATATAGACCTCAGAACTATTCAGGAGTTGCCGTTCTTTTAATGGCGCTCTTCCTGGCTGTCGGAGGTGTTCTGGGAACAGGACCTTCCGAAATCAATTCAAGCGTCAGGCCGCCCGAAGAACCCTTTCCTTTAGACGGGCATATTTCGCTTCCCATTCCTTTACAGCATGGCGCGAATTTAACCTTTGGCGCAGCCACCCAATCGTCTGGTGGTGAAGAATCTGAGAGCGAACTAAACCGGAAGCTCACCAATCCGGTGAGCAGTATCTGGTCTATCGCGAATCAGTTCAACAATTTCGAGCTAAACAACGGCCGCTGGAACAACAACTGGAATTTTCAGCCCGTGATGCCGGTGAGTCTAACTAAAGACTGGAACCTGATTACCCGGCCGGTGATGCCCTTCTACAATATCGTTCCGCACGAGACGGGACCAGACGAGTTCGAGCGCGACGCCGGGTTAGGTGATCTTACCCTGTTGGAGCTGCTTTCGCCCGCGAACTGCGGCAACTGGGTTCTAGGAGCGGGACCTACCGCGATCTTCCCGACGGCGACCTCGGGCTTCACCGGACAGGGCAAGTGGCAACTCGGACCCAGTGTGGTGGTAGGCTACCTTACCAAACAGTACTTCATCGGCGTATTTCCACAGCAATGGTGGTCCATCGGCGGCGAGCACGGGCGGGCGGATACCAATCAAATGAATCTACAACCTATCGCGACAATTTTCTTCGGGGAAGGCTGGAGCATTGGGTACTCGGGTAACATCCTTGCTAACTGGACTGCACCCTCTGAAGATGTCTGGACGGTGCCCATCGGCCTCGGCTTGGGTAAGGTCGTAAAATTTGGTCGCTTACCCGTCAAACTGCAGCTCGCAGTGCAATACATGCCGGTGCATCCCAGAATTTCCGCGCAGGAATGGAACGTGCAGGTGTCCGTGACTCCTGTTATTCCGAAACTCATCAAGGGTGCTCTCTTCGAATGACGTAGAAATAGCGAGTGGGCGTCATCAAGCAACCGCACATGCGAAAGAGTCAGTCAAAGCTCTGATACGGAAATTGCGGTTCCGTCGGTTCTCCACAGTTCAGTCACTCATTGTTCTCGCCGTCCTTTTCGTTGGCGCGACTTTCGCAGAAGAGATCGAAGCTGGTGCCTTATTATATCGATTTTTGTTTTCGTTGGCATTCGTCTCTGCGGTTCTTGCCATTGCAGCGCGGAGACGCGTTCTGGTCATCGCGATCGTCCGTGGATTGCGGGCTGGTGGAGGGCTAGGGCGACATTACTTCTGTTTCAAGATGCGCGCGCTGGCTAGCGGTAATGGAAGCGATGACCGGGCTTCTTCATGTGGCTGTCCTGATTGCACGCCTTGTCGCCCTTAATTCCAGTCCCAAGTTTCAGGATTCGTAAATACCCGCTCTTTTAGGATCAATGACTCTCTAGGTTGCGTGCACTGACACATGTACTTTCTAGTGCAGTTTGTCCTGATTCAACTTTTCGGCATCCGGAGCGTTAGGAATGCTTGCGCGTTTAGAAGGAGCGGCAAGACCTTTTGCGTTCAAGGGAAAATGCATGCGGTAAAGAGCACCGAACATCGCTATCGAGTTGTCGCTCCACAATCCTCCGTGACCCCAGATGATATCCTTTGGCACACGTACTATCCAACACGGGACATGCGCATTTGCAGTATAGACAAATTGCCAGCGACGCCAGTCTTCGTTGCCACTCGAAGGGCGCGTCTCATCGGGATTGTAATCTGGACCTTGGCAGAACCGTTTCTCGTGACCGTTGTTCTTTTCGCTGGTGAGAAAAGTTCGGCCACGCGTGTTTTGCCTTATATTGGCTTCGAACGCCCGGTTCTCATAGGTGCTCAAACCCGACGGTACAATCGCTTCTCCTAACGGCACGACATTAAAATTTACCAGGTATTTATCATTGCCGGGCGTGTGGGTTTGGAACTCGCTCTCTGATATCTTTTGACCATTGCTTCCAGGTATCGGCACTTTGTCCCAGTGATAATGAAGATTAACAGTGTTGGCGAGACTCTGGCCGATTGGAAAAAATGTTCCCGTCGCTTGATCGTTTTCTGATTGCAAAATGACGAGGAAAGGACGGTTTTCATTTAGCACAGCGCCTTCTTCCGCTCCCGGTGTTCTGCCAATGTAGGCACCACGGCGAGGATCATACTTATAAAGATAATCTAACTCGGACAATAGCTGCCGGGTGCCGATTGCGTTGTCTGCCGGATTAAAAGCCACTGCCATGTCCCATGGGCTTGCGTTACGCCCGCCGGTACTGCTGGCATCGAGGATGGAATGAGAAATGGTGCTGCTCAAAACCAACCCACCAAACGAGTGACCCATTAGGATACAATGATGAACCTGCTTGCCTGGTTCCCGCGCAGCCAGTGCGAGTTCATTAATAGCAGCCAGGCAACTGTTTTGCGCAGCTATGTCGTTACCGGCGGACTTGCGATTCCAAAATGTGAGCAAATCCAATCCCGGCACAGAAAGGTCTTTGCCGCGCCAGGCTATGTAGACGCCAATGACGTCGATCTTTCCCTGAGTGACCTCCGGCAGACGCGAGACCATGTCGATAAAATGCTCAAATCGGCAAACATCGCCTGAATTGGCATTGTTCATCCAGCCGTGGATGTAAACGAAAAGAAGTGGACGCTGTGCCTGGCGAATCACGTTGAGCGCAGCTGCCCTTTGTGACATATCCAAGGCGGAACCCTGATCACCGAATTCGATGAAAGCGAATTTGTAGCGCCCGTCGCTGGGGCCTCGCACAGAATTGAGCGGTTCACTTGAAGTATTCGCGTGGTACGGACCATATGACGCGCACGATTCCAAGATGGACACCAGCATTAGCGTGCACAGAAGGCGGTACCAAATTGGATCAGGGACTCGCACTTGATCGAAGAATACAGTGGTTTCTGTGGAAACAGCAAGACACTAACGAAAGTGCTTCCGAAATTTCCATAGGCCTTTGGTCCAATACGGAAATAGTTTCACGTCGCGATCTCCTTTGCTACTCTGTGACGTTCAAAGCGATTTTTTAACGTCATTCACAAACTAACAAATCAAAGGAGGAATAGATATGGGATTGCTCGACTCAATGCTCGGCGCAGTGACTGGACAAAGCGGAGCCGGTGAGGCGAATCCGGTGATGGGAATTGTTGGCAATCTTCTTACGCAGAGCGGCGGTCTTGAGGGTTTGGCCAACAAATTTGCGCAAAGTGGCCACGGGAACGCATTCCAATCTTGGGTTGGGATGGGGGAAAATCAGCCGATTTCCAGCAATCAAATTCAAAACGTGCTGGGTTCAGATCAAGTGAAGGCGATCGCGAGCAGAATGGGAGTAGATCCTGCGATTGCATCAACCTTCCTGGCTGAGTACTTGCCGAAGATCGTCGACAAACTAACGCCAGCAGGGAAAATCGATCCTGGCGCAGACCATCAGCAGGGATTAGCGGCTTTGTTGCCGTCGCTCTTGCAAAGCCTTGGTGGCCAACCGTCAGGCGATCCGCCTGCCCAGGCATAAGCGGTTGCCGCTCATTTTGATTCGCATTCGGACGACCCTGAAAACGCGCGGCCGGTCTGTTGCTCTCTATTCTTTACTCGGTTTGTCCCCCTCTTTGATCGCATCAGCTTCGCTTACGTACTTACCTTTCTTGGTCTTCCCGTAAAAACGCGAGCCTTCCTTATGGTAGATATGCGAATCCGTGTTGACCCACACGAGGCCAGGTCTTCCGCCGACTGCAGCCCTTGTGGTACTCGCAGCGGGAGCAGCGGCAGCGGCAGGACTGGTTGAAGTTTTCGGCTTAAATAGATCGGCGAGTGTCTTCTTCTCAGGCGTGGGCGATGGACTGACAGCAGCCGCGGCGGTCGTCGCTTTTTTCTTGCGACCACGTTTAGCCGTCGGCGAAGCCGATGCCTCAGCTGCCGCAGCAGGAGACGCTGCCGCCTCAGCTTTTTTGTGCGTCCGATGTTTTGCAGGCGACGCAGCAGGTGATTCCTCTGGGGCGGGCGATTGGGCTTGCGCAACGCAGCAGGTGGCAAAGCCGATTACACAAACGAATGCGAAGAATTTCGTTTTCATAGGTCTAGGCTAGGGAAGTGATAGGATCGTCGTCAAGATTATTCCCTGTGACGTTCGGACTGCCGGCGCTTTATCCTTGCTTCGCCGATACACGCTACATTGGGACACCGCTGATCACTGCCGCAGTTCCACTTGCATTTGCAGACGTTAGATCCGTGCTGGCTGGAGTCGGAGATGCCGGTCTCTTGGGTTTAAACAAACGTGGGAACCTGAATTTATGCGGCGTGGGTGAGGGAGCTGGAGTTGGCGTGGCGCTGGGAGTTGGCTCGGTCATCGCCTTTTTGCGACTACGTTTCGGTTTTGGTGAGGCCGCAGGCGACTCCGCTGCTGACGGTGATGCAGCGTTCTCAGCCGGCGACGCGCTAGCCTCAACCTTTCTGGATACAGAATGCTTTCGTGATGCAGGGGATTCGCTCGAGGGCGTTCCGGTTAGCAGCTGTGATCGAACCTCTGGAACGCACATGGTGAGGTTAATTGCCAACACTGCTGCAAACAGTTTGCCGAACATAACAGCAAGCCAGGGATATCGTAGGGTTTTGATCGAAGGTTTCCGATGACATTCTCGATTTGATCGCATCTGATTGCCTATGATTTGAACGATCAGAATTTCAAGCGTTTGCCTGCACACCCAGTCGCTCGACGGGCACATCAAGCCAATCTGCAGCTTCTTTCAAGTCTTGGAAAACACGGACGTTGATTGGCGAGCCTTGAGTCAATACCGCGTGCAACCGCGCATAATGAATCATGGTCGAATCGGTAGCCAGGATTGCTGACTTTACCGGCGGATGCCCAGCGTATGAAAGGCGCCTACAGAGAGAGACTTGGATGACGTATTTGAAATTGAGCTCAACTTCATCAACTCCAAGTGTGTCGGAGAACCGATTGAACGGCCCCTGCAACTTTCCTTCCAGATCTTCGAGCACAGAAATCGCATTCTTAACTGCCTCCTCATCGATCACGCCGTGTGGCCGATACATGAACAAACGAATGTCTTCGTGAAATTCGATCTCAGGAGCGAGTCTCATATCTCCATTCGATTGTCACACAGGGCAGTAGGGAAAACTAGAAATTTCGCCCTCAACTCTCTTCCTCTCGCTTCACCTTTGCAGTTTGATTCTACCCAGCAGGGAAATTCGGCGCCAACCGCTCGATCGACACGCCCAGCCAATTCGCTGCCTCTCCTCGCTCGCGAAATACTCGAACGTTGATCGGAGACTCCTCGGTGATTATGGCATGCAACTGGAAATAATGGGCGATGGTTGGGTCCGTCGCCAGCATCGCCGATTTGACTGGTGGACGATCCCCGTACGCCAGAACTCGGCAGAGAGAGACCCTGATCACGTATTGATAATTCAGCTCAAGTCGCTCGATTCTCGACGCGTCCGAGAATCGATTAAAAGGCTGCTTTTGGCTTTTTTCGAGCTCTTCGAGAACTCTAACCGCACTATCGACCGATGCTTCATCGAGTAAACCGCTGGGTCTGTAAATGAACAAACGCGCCTCTTCGTCAAATCGAACGTCAGATGGAAATTTCATCCTGTGTCAATAATCTCGGTGATGTCAGTGTATTTCGCTTCAGAATTTGCCGATACAAAAGTTATCCACCAGTTTTATTTAGCTAGGTCACTTCCTCAACGTCCAAGTCTTATCGAAGGAGGCTTCCGTCGGGCTGTAGAAGCGGAACATCGGAAATCAACCTCTACTGGTACAGTTTGAATCCAATTAGCTCAACCGACCCAGTAAGACTTAGTCCAATGGGTAAACGTCTGCCGCCCTAACGAGCGGTATAGCCACCGTCGATGGCAAAGGTTTGCCCGACGGCGAATGAGGCGAAGTCGGAACATAAGACCAGCACCATGCTGGCAACCTCTTCCGGTTGCGCAAAACGGCCAATGGGTGAATTCGCCAGGAAGAAGCCGCGCATTGCAGGATCGTCGAACCAATGTTTCGTCATCGGGGTTTCCACCAGGCCCGGAGCCACCGCATTAATGCGAATCCTCTGGTCTGCGTATTCGATGGCAGCCGCCTTGGTCAAGCCAATGACAGCGTGTTTGGCTGCCACGTAGGCGCTGATGCCACGTTCGGCGATCATTCCGGCAATCGAGGCGTTGTTGACGATCGCGCCGCCGCCAGTCTTCAGCATTTGCTGAATTTCGTATTTCATGGCGAGGAAAACGCCCTTCACGTCGACGTCGAGAGTGTGGTCGAAAGTTGATTCTTCAATATCAGCCAGCAGTGCCATCGGGGGGAGAACGCCGGCGTTATTAAAGGCGCAATGCAACCCACCGAAGGTTTTAACCGCTGTCGCCACGAGATTTCTCACCTGCTCTTCAACACATACATCCGTCTGGATGAAAATCGCTTCCCCTCGCTCCTGCTTGATCATCTCTGCGGTATCAACGCCTGCGGGATCGACGTCGCCGACGACAACCTTTGCCCCGTTACGTGCAAAGAGCAGCGCTGTCGCTCGACCAATTCCTCGACTCCCACCGGTGACGAGCGCAACCTTACCTGAAAAATCGAACATAAGCGCGGACACGGTCAGAATTTCAGGCTTGCGCTGAAGTTAAAGGCGTTACCCTCGACGCGATTGCTGACATCGAAGTCGTGGATCCAGCGCGCACTAAAATCGAGATGGCTCTTATCCAGCTTGGTGGAGTAAGTAACGATCGGGCCAATGCCAAATGCGCGCCCGAGAAAGCCGTAGGGTGCGCCTTCGTCGTCGTTGACCTGCTGAATCCAACTCCGGACAAAGCCAACGCCCAGCCCGTTCTTGAATCGTTTAATAGCCAGCGCTTCCAAGTTTTGTAACCCATCATACCTAACGAGTAGGCGTTGACATTGGTCTGGCCGATGTCGTCACCAAAGATAACGAGGATGTTCGGTTTCTTAGCCTGGCCCAAGGAGGTTACCGTCAAAACCGCCAGACTAACGGCAATAAGAACAGCGATGGTAAATCTTTTCATAGGAGTTAATTAGCTGGTTGTTGTTTGTTAGGTAAAAAAATTGAGCTTTGAGACGAGGAAATTGCTTTGCAAGTCGTACTTGCTCGCAATATCGCAGACGCCTGCCAAGGCGCGCGAGCCTTCCTAATCGGTGCCCGGCTTTTTTTTGCTGCTCTCCGGATCAGGCGCCAAACAATGATACAGAACAAGGAGCCCAGAAAAGCCGAGATAAAGTCCTCAAAGGTGATCTTTATCTCGGCCAGATGGAGATCGATGTGGAACAACCAGAAGAAAAATCCGCCTACCAGCGCACCGACCATCCCTATCAGCATGTTGAACCAGAATCCGAAGCCTCGCTTACTGAAAGTCATGAGGCGTCCGGCCAATGTCCCAGCCAGTGCGCCGACGATCAACCAGACAACGATCTTGCCAATCGTCATCGTTCAACCCCTTTCTTTTAGAACAACGGTGTGACCTTGGAAATGTGGGATACCGCGGTCACCACCAGAACGCCCGCGGACCCCAGGCTCCGTACCAGCCGAAGGCGGCTGCCCGGTCCATCGCCACCGCTGTGTAGTAATCCTGGGCGATCTGCTGTTGAATAGCCAGTTGCTGGTAACGTTGATATTCTTGTTCGCGACCGACATAGGCCACTCCTGCCTTTTCGTCTTTATACACGTAAAAAACGTGTCCCTTTACGGTGGCACGCTCTACCTTGTAAGATGGGAACGCGGCGTAGAGTTCCTGTTGCTTCGGCGTTTGCGGCGTGTGGGCATGGAAGCCAGCTGCTGACAGCAATGATGTTGTATTGCCTGATCCCATCCCGGCGCAGCCGGCCATAAGAAGGCCGGTAACGGCGCCAACAAAGATCAGGATAATGTTAGTTTTCGATCCTTTGATTTTCATTTTTGTTCGCGGTGGTTAGTAGTTGTGAATTGGAAATGATCTTTCGATTGATAACACCGTTTGTTACTTCTTTGCCATCTGATTTTTAATAATACCGACTATGGCCATGAGGATTGCTCCTCCCACGCCGCCGCCGGCCACATTACTCAGAATGCTCGTGAGATCCATGGAACCGCCTGGCGCAGCATTTCCGCCCATGATCGATTGGAGGATCATCCCTCCTGCGCCGCCACCCACAATTCCTGCGATGGAATTGCCCACAGTTCCCAGACTATTTTCTTTCATGGCTGCCCCCCGCCACGTTGCCCCCGACTGCACCGCTGATTAATTCAATAATGAGGCTGACTATGTTCACTGGTTTGATTTCTTTTTTGTTCGCGCTTTGATTTTGATCGGCTGGGCCTGCGAACGGGACACAGCGAAATGATATGACGCCCGCAACGAGTCTGAAGTAGCTCCTTCACGGTGCCAGGCTGCTCGCGATGGAAGGCAGATCACTCATCCAAATTCGCACGAGCAATGGAAACTGCGCTATAAGACCAAAGTCCTACTCGCTCATGCCGCGAATGTTACAGCGTTAAGCAGCCTGTTCAGTCGGGAGAGCAAAATCCGCTTCGGTCAGTTCCGAGTCAACGCGTCGCGTATCGCCCCAATGAATTTTTCGTCGTTAAAGGGTTTCATGAAAAATGCGACCGGGCCGATGGCCATGGCAGTGGCGCGGGCAGCCAAATCTTCGCGTGCAGTGATTACGATTACCTTCGTCTTCGGTGAGATGGCACAAAGCCGGGCCAGTACTTCCAAACCGGTTACACCGTCCATCCAGATGTCTGTGACAACGACAGGGACGCGATTTTTGCTGGCGTGCGCCAGAAAATCTTCTGCCTTATTGAACGGACGGACTTTGAATCCTTCGGAGGCGAGCAGGTAATGTATCGATTTAAGGACGGAAGGGTCGTCGTCCACTATACAAATCTCACTTGATTGCGCGTCCGTCGATTCGCTCATGCCGCTGCCCTGCTTTTCTGTACTTCACCGCTTGCAGCAGGAAGGCGAACAACCATGCGCGCGCCGCGATCTGGCGGATTTTCCGCTGTGATGGTGCCGCCGTGCGCTTCGACAATTGACCGGACGATTGCTAATCCCATGCCCATTCCCTTTTGTTTCGTGGTAAAGAAGTGATCGAAGACCTTATCCGGACGATCCTTGGGTAAACCCATTCCAAAGTCGCGCACGCTGACTTCGGCCATATCTCCCTTGTTCGAACGAGTACTGATTACGACACGGCGTTCGGACGTCGGCAATTGTTCCACTGCGTCGAGCGCATTCATTATCAAGTTAAGCAACACCTGCTGGATTTGAACAAGAGCTGCTTGCACCTGGGGAAGGCGTGGATCCAGATCCATAGTGACGACGCTTTCACGATTGAGAATATCGGAGCTAACAAGGTGGACAGTATCGGTAATAACAGAATTGAGGTCTAACAAAATTTGTTCACTGGTTTCTTTGCGCACCAGACTTCGAATTCCACGGATCACTTCGCCCGCCCGCTGACTGTCAGCGACCATCTGCTGCAATAACTCCGGCAACAAGACCGGATCCAGGTTGCCACGCTCGAGAAAGCGCCGCGCCGCGGAAGCATTATTCGCGATCGCGGTGAGCGGCTGATTGAGTTCGTGCGCGAACGACGCCGTCATTTCGCCCATCAACGCGACACGATTTCGATGCGCCATTTCTTCGCGTTGAACTTGCACCTGAAGGGCGGCCTGCTTTTGCGCGCTAACATCAAGTGTAACACCGATTGTTTCCAACGGGTTCCCATCTTCATCCTGAAGACAACGCCCCCGCATGATTACCCAACGTGTCTTGCCATATGGCAAAAGAAGGCGGTGCTCGCTCTCGAAGGTGCTTTGCAAAGCGCATCCACGGTTGTACTCCGCTTTAACTGCTGCGCGTTCGTCAGGGTGTATGCGTGAAAGAATCAGATCGCATGTCAACAGCAGCTTCGAGTCGAAGCCATAAATGCGACGGCCTTTATCGCTCATCCAAGCATTTCCTTCCGGATACAAAACCCAGAAGGCCAGTTCGACCGACTCCGCAGCCAGGCTAATGCGGGCGTCGCGTTCTCGTAAAATTTCCTGCTGCCGCTGGCGCTCAATCGCGATCCCGGCTATGTGCGTTGCGATATTCGTGAGTCGATCCTCCTCGGGACGCGGTCCTCGTTTTTCCTCGCGATACATTGCGAAAGATCCAAGCACCTCGCCCTGTGGAGAAAGAATCGGAGTAGACCAGCAGGCGCTCAGCCCACAAATCCGCGCGAGCTCACGATAGTCGGCCCACAGCGGATCAGTCATCACGTCCTGCACGACGACGGGCTTGCGTGTGAACATCGCGGTGCCGCAGGACCCGTTGCGCGGTCCGATCGCGGACCCGTCCACCTCCTTAACATATGTTTCGGGAAGATGTGGCGCAGCCCCGTGGCGTACATGTTTTCCATCGCGGTTCAACAGAAGGATAGAGCAACGCAGTCCTTCTGCCTGGCCTTCCATAAGGAGAACAAGCTCGGTGAGGATCTTCAACAGCGGCGCATCGGCTGCGATCATTTCCAAAACTCGACTTTGACCGGC